>DASCNA010000278.1:0-59731 GCA_036011305.1 Victivallales bacterium | reverse complement strand
AGAATAAATTTTATATATTTATTTAAATTTAAAATTTTGTTATGCCAATAGAATGCAATGAATGTTATGGCTATTGGTACATAGTAGTCCGTAAATTTTATTATTATTACAGTTATCAAAAGATATATGATACTAAGTAGTGCAAAAAACAGTAATGTTGAGTCACTTTCTGTATGTTTTTTCAGTTGAATGACTCTTATAAAAGTATAAATATTAATAACTACTATAGGCAAGTAAATTGTAATTAATTTGAATAGAGGCATGGGGTAAAGTTCCTGACCCTGAATAATATAATTTTGGGAAACACCAAACCATCTGGCTTTCATTATCATAATATTCTGTATTATTCCTCCTGTAATATTTGCAGGAAAATAAGGATTGGCTATGAAACCTAATACTGTCCCATATAAACACCAGAGCGTCATTAAGTTGTAAATTTTAGTTTTTTTATTTTTTTTAAAAGTTACAATGTCAAATAAAATTGCAATAACAAGAATCTGCCAACTTCCTGTATAAGAAAGACTGTAAATATATGTAAACACTAAAAGTAGAATTTTTTTGTCTTTGAGCAAAAATATCAAGCAGAGAGGGAATATTAGAATTGATAATATGTGCCCTCTGCAAAAAATTAATCTTCCTAGGAAAGCTGTTTGTGTGGATAAGAGAATTAATAATAATGCAGTAAATATATATTTGATTTTTAAAGATTTAATGAGATATCCCCATGCTGCCCCGCTAAGAAAAACTGTGAATAAGATCGCAATTTTTCCTCCAAGTAATTTCCCAAAGTATAGGAAAGGAATTAGATATAAGTGAAACAGCCAGTCTTTGTCAAAAAATGCACTGTTCCAGACAGAACAGGTAGTCCAGGGGAAATTTTTCAGAATAATACCGAAATTTTTCATTATATCAGCTAATTCCAAATGAAAATATGAATCTACTCCCGGTATAATATTAGAGTGTAATATTAAGTAAACAGTTAACGACCAGATCAGAGAACAGATTATTATTGATAGCGTAGTAGAACTTATTACTATTTTTTTAATATTTAGCACAGTAATAGCTTTATAATATTTTAGTTTTACGGTTTATTGATTCAGATAGAATTATATCATTTTATTTTTAAATGCATTATTATCAATATCCTCAATCAGAAACCAATAACTAAACGACGCAAAATTTGATTTTATTCTTCTTTTGAAGACAGAGTTTTAGTTATCAGCTCTTTTTCATAAGCTAGTATTTTATATGTCTGAGGGATTAAATATTTGAGGATTGCTGCGACTGGAACAGCAAATATCATACCTGATATTCCAGCTAGAATTCCGCCTAAAAGTACAACTATAATAGTTTCCATTTCATTCAATCCTAAAGAACCGCCGACGATTGCAGGGTATATGAAAAGCTGATCTATGATTCCTGTCATCAGTATATAGGAGAGAACTACCAACAGGATTTGAAACATGCTTAAATTACCTACTGTCAGGCAGATAGTTACTGTTAAGATTACACTTATCATTGGTCCTATATATGGAAGTAGAATAGTCATGCCTGCAAATAGCCCAAGTATTATTCCGAAAGGAACACCTATTAAAGTAAAAACAGTTGTATAGAAGCAGCTTTCTATGATTATTATCGTGCAGTATCCTCTTAGCCAGATCTTTAATTTATATAATATATTTTCCAATATTTCGGCAGTGATTTTTATTGTACCTTTTGATGTTCTGGGGAACCATGCGCTACCCATTATTGAATTGGCTATATATTCACTTGGTAAAGTTTTTTCTATAAGCATATTATTTAAATTGGCAAGTTTTTTAAGGAAGAATGCAAAAAAGAAAAATGTGAAAACAATATTCAGAAACAGCACAAAAATATGGCCAACAGCACCGGCTGTATAAGAAAAAATACCTCCTGTACCTATTAGCAGTTTTTTGGCAAGGTCTTTAATATTTTCGGGATTATTTAAATATTTAAGAACAGATTCTTTCAGCATTCTGAAAAATTTGTATTGTTCTAATCTGGGTTTTATAGATTCAAATTTAAATATAAGAGCATTTATAAATTGATGATATGGATCGAGATTTCCTCTGTTGATAATTTCTTTTTCGTCATTGGGTAAACTATCACCATTAACTGATTTTTCTTCAAGTATTTTTTTATTAGCAACATAATCATTTGTTGTTCTCTGTGCCCATGTTGTAATAGAATTAGTAGCGCTTGTCAGGTATGTTGTTGATATCCATATGATACCTCCTGCAAAAAAAAGAAAAATTATAAAAACTGTTAAAATTGTTAAATGACATGCTTTTGATATCTGTTTATTTTTGATTTTTTCTTCAGCACTAATCTTTTCATTATCTTTATTTAGCATAGCCATGGAGAATAGTTTTTTCTGCAGTATACTTGCAGGTTTTACTATGGGATAAAGACAAGTTCTTATGAACCAGGTAGAATAAATTGTTATTTTATTTGATATTATATGTTTTTGATACCATGACTGCAAAGGCAAAAACAAAAACGCCAGTAAAAGACCGAATACAACTGATTTAAAATAAGTTGCTGCTAGGACAAAAATGATTAAAATTACAATAGCAGCAATTAGGCCAGCACTGTATTCAAGTATAGATTTATTTTCGGATATTGCTTTAATCTTCTTGATCATAATAATGGATACGGCATAACTCACATAATATTTCTAATAGGTAATTATATTAAGTATGGCCTTGTTAATCAATGTATTACTTAATGTGTTTTGTATAATTAAAAGTGTTAAGCAGATAGCTTTAAAGTCGTAACCTAATGCCATATTCAAGAAAAATGAACCGGTTAATAAAAAAAATATGATTATTTAATTATACAAGCAAGTTATTTAATTTTGAATTTTTTTAGTGAATATACTTTGTTTTTGTATGTTATAGGCATAATTTAAATCAGAAAATAAAGTTTTTTCCGTAAAATATTCTTAATACATAACATAGATATGATTGGAGATTTAATCATGAGAATCTTTAACTTCGCACCTGGTCCGTCCATGATACCTAAACCTGTAATGGAAAGAGTACAGGCTGATTTTATGAACTATAATTCAATGGGGGTAGGATTTGTTGAATTATCTCATAGAAGCGAAGCATTTCTTGAAGTTATTACTAAGGTAGAGAATAATATTAGGGAGCTAATGAAGATTGGTGAAGATTATTCTGTCTGTTTTATACAGGGCGGTGCAAGTCTGCAGTTTGCCATGATACCAATGAATCTCATGAATAAAAATGGATTTGCTGAATATGCAGATACAGGGTACTGGTCTGAAAAAGCAATTATTGAAGGTAAAAAATTTGGCGACGTAAGAATAATTTGCTCAAGCAAAGAATCCATGTATAATACAATACCGAATGTGAGAAAGTGGAAACCTGATAGAGACGCATCATATTTACACATGACAACTAATAATACCACCTTCGGCACACAGTTCCAGACAATTCCTGAGCTTGATGGAGGTGTTCCTCTCATTGCAGATATGTCAACTGACTTAATGACAAGAAATATTGATATTAATCAATTTGATATGGTATATGCCAGTACTCAGAAAGTACTGGGCCCTTCAGGGATGGCTATTGTAATAATCAAGAAATCTCTTGCTGATAGAGCAGAGGGGCGTGATCTTCCAACAATGCTGGATTATCATACATACATGTATGAGAGATCTATGCATAATACTCCTCCTACTCTTTCGATTTATATTCTGCAGTTGGTAACAGACTGGTTGAAAGATCAGGGTGGAATGAAAGCTATGGATAAAATAAATACCTTGAAATCAGGCGTAATATATGAATATCTTGATTCAAGTGATTTTTATTCTAATTTTGTTGAACCATGTAATAGATCACGGATGAATATTGTGTTCAGAACTCGGTCAGAAGAGCTGGATAATTTATTTGTTCAGGAAAGTAAGGAAATAGGTCTGATAGGATTAGGAGGTCATAGAGCAATAGGAGGGTTAAGAGCCAGTATCTATAATTCAATGCCTCTTGAAGGAGTAGAAGTTCTAATTGATTTCATGAATGAATTTGAAAAAAAACATGGATAATTCTTTAATACGGCATAAGGCTGAATTTTGGAATTTATATGATGATAATAAATTAATACAATGTACCTTGTGTCCAAGGAAATGTATTATAAAACCTGACAAGAGAGGTTTTTGTCAGGCTAGATTGAATGTAAACGGTATTTTGTATACTTTAGTCTACGGTAATCCAGCTGCTCTTCAAATTGATCCTATTGAGAAGAAACCTATGGCAGAATTTCTTTCTGGGACATGGACTTTTTCAATAGGTACATATGGATGTAATCTGGATTGTCTTTTTTGTCAGAACTACCATCTATCAAGAGGTAAACCAGAGATTTCAATACCGAAAGGTAAATATTATTCTCCTGAAAATCTGATCCAAAAAGCTATTGAAACTGAATGCTCTTCAATTGCATTTACATATAATGAACCGACTGTCTGGGCAGAGTACGCTATTGATATTGCTAAGGAAGCTTCGAGAAACAATTTAAAAGTAGTGCTGGTATCAAATGGATATATTACAAAAGCAGCAGCTGAAACTTTATATCCATTAGTTGATGCTGTAAATATTGATATGAAGGGATTTTCTGAAGAATTCTATTCTGAAATGACCAATGGTTCTATGCGTTACGTGTTAGATTCTATAAAATATCTGTATTCATTAAAGAAGCATATAGAATTAACAAACTTGATTATATCTGGGAAAAATGATGATGAAAAAATAATTAACAGCTATCTTGACTGGGTAGATATAAATTTGAATAAAAATATTCCTCTTCATTTTTCTGCTTTTTATCCCTGTCATAAATATAAAGTTTCAAAATCTACTTCACCTTCTACGCTTTATCATATCAGAGAACAGGCTAATGAACGCGGTTTTCATCATGTCTATTTAGGAAATATTTAGGACTTCAGGAGACATTCGCAATGACTTATTTAAAAATAAAAGATATTACTGCTTATTATGAAATACACGGCAAGGGAACACCTCTTGTTTTGATTACAGGCTTAGGTGGCACATGTGATACTTTCAGAACAATTCTTAATGTTTTGACTAGATACTATAAAGTTATAGTTTTTGATAACAGAGGTGCCGGAAGAACTACTGTAGCAAAAGGCTGTTATTCTATCAAACAGATGGCAGACGATACTTACGAATTCATTCAGAAACTTAACCTAAGCAAACCTGATATATTAGGATATTCAATGGGAGGATATATAGTTCAGGAACTGGCATTAGCCCATCCAGAATCAGTTAACCGATTGATATTGTCAAATACAATGGGGGCAAATAATTATAGAAATAATCACTTAATCCAAACATTAAGCTTGATGTATAAACAGAATGTAGATATAAAAATAATTAATAGAATTTTTGCTCATCTGTTATATTCTAATGAATTTATTAATGATAAGGATAATTTTGATATGTTGATGGAGTTCATTGATAATTATCCGTATGCCATTACTAAAGATGGTTTTCTTGGGCAGGCTTCAGCCTGTATAAGTCATTATGCGTTAGATAGATTGAGGAATATTAAGAATAAAATACTTGTTGTTTCTGGTGGAAAAGATTTTATGATTCCTTTAGATGAATCTGAAAAGATGTTTAAACAGTTTACGAACAGCAGACAGGTGATTATGTCCAGTTCAGCCCATACTCCAATGCTTGAAGATAAAAAAGAATACATAGATGTTATATTGAATTTTTTAAATAACTGACAGCTAATTTGCTCTGAGGTACTTATGGATAGAGAAGATATACATAAAATTCGCGATTTTGAAATATTATGCGCAAATATTTTGCATCATACAATTGGTAAAAGCAGAGAGGATGCGACGGATTATGATAAATACAAAATATTTTCAGTCTCTTTAAGAGATAAATTATTAGATAGATGGCTTACCACATTAAAAAAATATAAACGAGAAAATTCTAAAAGGGTTTACTATTTGTCGCTGGAATTCCTGATTGGACGTTCCCTCCAGAATGCAGCACTTAATTTGAATATGGAATATATTGCTTACCACCTCCTTAAAACTTTGGGAATGGATCTTGAAGAGCTTTATGAAATGGAATATGATGCCGGGCTTGGAAATGGCGGACTCGGAAGATTAGCCGCATGTTTTCTTGACTCCATGGCGACAATGAATATCCCTGGTTTTGGTTTTGGAATAAGATATGAATACGGTATGTTTAATCAGGGTATTGAAAATGGATATCAGGTAGAATATCCGGACAACTGGCTTTTCAAAGGAAATCCATGGGCAGTAAAACGTACTGATAAAATGTGTAGAATTAAATTTTACGGTAAGACTAGACCCCGTATTAATAATAGCGGAAAATATAGTGTTGAATGGGTTGATACTGACGATATTTTGGCTGTTCCATACGATTTACTGATACCGGGATATAGAAACGAAACCGTAAATCTTTTAACCCTGTGGTCTGCTCAATCTACTGATGAATTTAATTTGGATTATTTTAATAATGGAGATTATATAAAAGCTGTAGAAGAAAAAAGTGAAGACGAAACTATTTCTAAAGTTCTTTATCCTGAAGATGATTTTGTGGCAGGAAGGGAGCTCAGATTAAAACAGCAGTACTTTTTTGTTTCTGCATCACTGCAGTGCATTATCGAATGTTTTTTTAAAAATAACAACTCTTTTGATCTATTTCCTGAAAAAGTTGCCATACAGCTCAATGATACTCATCCGACTATAGCTATCCCTGAGTTGATGAGAATTATGATAGATGATTACCAATTGGAGTGGGATGAGGCCTGGGATATTGTTACTAAAACTTTTGCTTTTACAAATCATACACTCATGCCTGAAGCATTGGAAAAATGGAATGTGTCTCTTATGGGGAATCTGCTGCCTAGGTTAATGGAAATTATTTATGAGATAAACAGCAGATTTCTGGACATTATTAAAAAAACATATCCAGGGGATGAGCAAAAGCTTAAGAATATGTCAATTATTGAAGAAGGTTCAGTAAAAAAAGTCAGAATGGCTTATTTGGGAATAATCGGATCACATTCGGTAAACGGTGTTGCAAAACTGCACACTCAGCTGTTGAAAGATGAATTATTTTCTGATTTTTATAAATTATGGCCGGAAAAATTTAATAATAAAACAAACGGTATCACTCAAAGAAGATGGTTAAAACAGGCAAATCGTTTATTGTCAGGTTTAATTACAGATACTATAGGACCTGCCTGGGTAAGTGATCTCTCTGATTTGAAAAAATTAGAAAAATTTGCAGATAATAAGGATTTTTACAGAGCTTGGAAGTTTGTTAAATCAAAGAATAAAATTAATTTTGTCAGGTTTTTAAAATCTGAATTTGGTTATGATGTTGATCCTAATACTATGTTTGATGTTCAGGTGAAAAGAATACATGAATATAAAAGACAGCTATTAAATGTATTGAATGTTATTAATAGATACCTTGAACTTAAAGGGAGTTCAGACAAAAGCAGTTTTGTACCAAGAACAGTTATGATTGGAGGAAAAGCTGCACCTGGCTACCATATGGCTAAACTGATCATAAAATTAATTAATGATGTAGGAAATGTGATAAATAATGATTCTGAGACTTCCTCTTATTTAAAACTGCTGTTCATACCTAATTACAGGGTTTCTCTTGCGGAGAAAATCTTCCCTGCCAGCGATCTGTCTGAACAGATATCTACTGCAGGCACAGAAGCATCTGGTACAGGTAACATGAAATTCGCATTGAATGGTGCATTGACTATCGGCACCCTTGACGGAGCTAATATTGAAATAAAGGATGAAGTGGGAGATGATAATATTTTTATATTCGGTCTTAATTCTGATGAGGTAGAGGAGCTCAATGCAAAGGGATATAATCCTTATGACTACTTTAATTCAAATGAAAAACTGCGTAATGTTATAAATTTAATTGAATCAGGATATTTTTCTCAAGATGAACCTGATAGATTCAAACCAATTGTCAAGTCTTTGCTGGAAGATGGTGATAAATACATGTTATTAGCAGATTTTGAAAAATATATTGAATGCCAGAAACTAGTTGATGAAAATTATCGAGATCAGGATAATTGGATACGCAAATCAATATTAAATGTAGCTAATATGGGGTATTTCTCCAGCGACAGAACTATTAAAGAATATGCTGAAGAAATCTGGGGACTTGATTTGAAAAAGAAAAAATAATTGTTTATTTCAATTCAAAATAAACTTTAAAACCTAGAGTGATAATTATAATAATTAATCACTCTTTTTTTTGTGTAAAAAAAAATGAGAATATGATATAATTCAATTGTACATACATCTAAAATATAACAAATGGAGTATTTCATATGTCTTTCAAAAGATTTTACGCCAGAAATAAAGTTGTTATTATTATTTTGATTATTCTTTTTTTATTTTTAATGTATTACTTGTATCTTCATAGACATCCGAGAACAGACGATGCTTTCATAGTTGCTAATATAAGACCGGTTTCAGCTTTAGTGTCCGGGCATATAACTGATATTTATGTTAAAAATAATCAACATGTTAAAAAAGGTGATAAGCTTCTGACTGTTTTTAAAATTCCCTATGAACTTAAAGTAAAACAGCTTGAGAATCAAATGAAAGCAGCTCAGTATAGTGCACAGGCTTTTAAAGAACAATTAATAATTGATAATCTTAAAATCAAAGGAAAGCTATCATTATACGAAAATTCTAATTACCTTGCAAAGCAGGCTGTAGAGTTAAATAAAGTTCATGCAGTTCCAACTAAAAGTGCAGAAATATTGGTGAGAGAGCGAGAGGTTGCTCAAGCACAGCTAAAAATAGCCGAAGCCGGAATGAATGTTACCAAAGAGAATTTGCAAAATGCTTATGCTACAGTTGAAAGTTTATCCGCAGAGCTTGAAGAAGCAAAAGTTAACCTGAGCTTAACTACTATTTATGCTCAGACTGATGGTATAGTTTCAAATATGTATTTAACTAAGAGTGTTTATGCTGATCAGGGCAAACCTCTTTTTTCATTTATTGATACTGACGAGTGGTGGATACAGGCGAATATTAAAGAAACAGAATTGAGCAATGTTAGAGAAGGACAGAAAGTATGGATAAAACTCTGGCTGTATCCTTATAAATATTTTGAGGGAAGAGTAGCAAATATAGGCTGGAATGTAAATAGACAGTTAACTTCAGCAGAGAATCAGTTAGCTGAAGTGATAAAAGAAAATGAGTGGTTCCTTCTTCCACAGAGATTTCCTGTTCAGATAAAAATAACTGACAAAGAAATTGATAAATATCCTCTGCATGTAGGAGCAACAGCGACTGTTATTATCGATACAGAAGATGATATTATAAGGCATTTATTCTGGCAGATTGATTTCTTTTAATTTAAGTAGATCAATTTAAGCAGAAAGTTTTACTTTCAATGAAGCTGTATAATAAAATATATAATATTATTCGTGCTTATGATCCGACAGGGGGATATTTTGTAACTGCACTGATATGGACATTACCAAATCTGACAGGTGTATTGTTTTATATGGTTTCCAGAAGACCGTTAAGCTTTATTATTTTCTATATTCCGTCTACAATTCTACTTATATCTACATATAGCCTTGATTATAAAAACAAAATATTTAATATGATTTTATACACTTTAATTCTTGCAGGGAGTCAGTTGGCAATTGCAATTTTATATCATCATAAAACTATTCTTACAGTAGTTTTATTCTTAATTATTTTATTTATTTTTTCATCTATAAAGAGAAGGTATATTGGAATAATAGCACCATGTTGGATTGCAATTTTTTTAAATCTGCAGCCTGGTTGGTATAACGGATTTAACAGAATTATAGACTGCGGTCTATCTTTATTAATTGCTATTATGTTCCTGTTTTTATTCGAGTATTTTACATCAAGGTTTATAATGCGTTCTTCTATTATCTATATTTCAGAATTAATTTACGACAGTTTTGTCTGTTATACTACGAATGATAGAGATAGAATAGAAAGTGAGGTTAAGAATAAATTACTTTATAACAGTAGATATTTTAATAGGTCTGATATTCTGGTAGAAAATATTTTTAAAAACAGAAGAGATAAATTCTATCATAAAATTACATTAGCCAAATATAAAGTTGATATGGTAATAGACAGTCAGAAATATTTTTTCAAAAAAAATATTATGTATGCAGTTTATGTCAAAGATGTTTATGTCTTTTATTTGAAAATGTTCAGAGCGATAGGTTTTATGAGATATTATTACAGTAATAATAAAGAACTAAATTATTACGTACCTCTTACTAATGATTTGATAAATAACATTAATCACAGGTTAAAGCTGCTGTCTGATATGATAAAAGAGAGAAGGCCTCCTGAAAAAGAATTCAGAGATTCTAAGCTAATAGATAATTGGAAATATCATTTAGATGAATTTTGCAAAAAGAAATATACTAATATCACTGATGATGAATTAGAGTTTTTCTTTGGTCTTAAATGCCTTCTTGAAGATTTAGATATGACTAGAAATAAGTTGAATTTAAGATACGGAATAATCTAGATTTTAACTCAAAAATTAGGAATATATGGCTGATTTCTATACATTAAATAGATTAAAATTATCTTTTCAGCAGGCTATTTGCATAGCAACCGCTTTTACTATAGGAGTAGTTCTTGATTTTTCACTGAAACAGCCACACGGTTACTGGATTCCAATGACCATCTCTCTAATGTTTATCCTACCGAAACGCGGAAGCATAATAAGAAGAACAAGGAGCAGAGTTCTTGGTACATTTTTAGGACTTATATTTGGGTTTCTATATACAGAAATCTTTATGTATTTTGATTATAGATGGATTTACCTTTTGCCTGTAATATGGTTTTTCATGTGGTATTTTTACAGTATTACAAACAATTATACTATTTTTGTAATGCTCTTATCAATGTATATCCCTATCACCTTCGATCTCTTTTCTCCGAAAGCAGGTTATTATAATCTAAATGATACTTTAGCCTTAAGGTTTATTTTTACTATAGTTGGTGTTTCTGTTGCTTTAATTTGTGAATTTACAATATATAAAAAAGCTGCGCTGTCTTTAAGGGACTTTAAACTTGAATTAAGAAAATATTTTTATAGTACGGGAGAATTTTTAAATATTTGTAATGATTTTTTTGTTAAACAGATTCCTATTGATAATAAAATTAGAAATAGTCTTAGACAGCGGTTGAGAAAAATTGTGGCATTAGAAAGCCTGTATTTAGATATGGCATATGAATATTATGGTGACGACAAAATTCAAAAAGAATCCATAAATAAGCTTTTTACTTCAATTGAAGAAATAAATTTTAGACTTAGAAAGATTATATGTATTATAGGACACGGTCGTTTTGAAGAATCTATATATGGAAAAGCAAAACTAACAAAAACGGTAAATGCAGTAGCTAATAAGTATAAGCATATCGGATACTACTTTTATGGAAAAACAGATGATATTACAGAAATGATAATATCTGAATTGGTAAAAAACAAAGCAGGTAGCCTCTCTGCTACCTATTTATATAGTAAAGAAATTTATGCTTTAAGTAAAATATTTGATGAGTATTCAAATTTTGTTCATGTGAATATTTATAATAAAGACACAGATCTTGAGTCTTCTGAAGTTAACCTTAACTCATGATAATATTAAAAAAAATTTATAGAATTATTCATTCATATGACCCAACAAATGAGCATTTTATTAATGCCATGAAAAATACTATACCAGGTTGTTTGGGCATTTTCTGTCTTGTCTATTTTAGATGGCCGTTTAATCTGTTTATCTTTTTTACGCCGGCTTTTATTCTGGTGCCATCATTATTTTTCTTAGATTATAAAAATAAAATTATAAATATGGTTCTATTATCACTAGAAATTATGGTTGGTCAGTTTGTAATATGTGTTTTTGCCAAACATCAATTTGTTCTTATTATTTTACTGTTTTTTTTATTCATACAGATTTATTCTTCAGTAAAATATCGAATGGTCGGTGGGTTGGCAGCTATTTTTATAGCTATTTCTTTGGGGTTGCCTAAAGGTTGGTATAATGGAGTAGAAAGTTGCATTGGGATTTTAATTGCATTTATACTTGCAATAATTTCTCTATTCCTGTTCGAGTACTTTACTACTAGATTCAGAATTAGATCTTCGTTAGTATATATTTCTGAATTAGTCAATGATTCTTTTACTGTATTTACAGAAATAGACAGAAAAAATATAAGTAGAGAGATCGATAATAAATATCTGTTTAATAGACCTTTTATGGATAGAATTGATATTGTTGTTGAAAATATCTTTAAAACAAAGATAGATAAATTTTATCACAAAGTTGCCACTGCTGTATATAAGGCTGATATAGTTATAGAGCAGGAACAGTATATTTTTTCCAAAAATATTGTGTATTCCCGTAAGGCAATTGCAGTTTATTATTTCTATAGAAGACTTTTTAGGGAAATAGCTTTTTTGTCAGGTTATTATGATTTGCATGAACAGATCAATATGTATGTCCCTTTAACTGATGAATTAATAATGAATTTAAGTCTAAGACTTAAGAAATTATCAAGTATTATTAAGAAAAGAGAAATACCCGATCATGATATAGTTGATTTGAATTTAATAGAAAACTGGAAGGAAAATGTTGCTGAATTTAAGAAAAACGATTGTCGTAAAATTGATAAACGGATATTGGAATTTAATTATGGACTATGGTGTATTATTGAAGATATAGAAAAGCTTCGAAAACAATTAGCTATAAGATATAGAATAATAAATTCAAACTAAACAGACTATTTATGAATTGACAAGAGTCAGTTCATTTCAAAAGTGATATTTTTAATATGTTATCATGAAAAATTTTATTATAATCAAGCAGAAAAAACTTATGCTACAGGAAGCATTTTGTATTGCCGTAGCATTAACTATCGGGATTATTTTAGAAATATCTTTAAAATTTTCCAGTGATCACGGTTACTGGATACCAATGACTATTGCAATTATGTTCCTGCTGCCTTCTCAGGGATACATGGTTAAAAAATCATCTGATAGAATATTGGGAACATTTCTTGGGTTAATTTTTGGTTTTCTATATGTTAATATATTTATGTATTCTGATTATAGATGGGGATATCTTCTTCCGGTGATATGGTTTGTTTTATTTTATATATATTATATGAGTGGTAATTACTGTATAACAGTTATGTTGATTACTATGTTCATACCGATTATTTATGCAGTGCTCTATCCTACAGGTTTTAGCGTAGGGGCTACATTGGCAAGGAGATTGACTTTTACTGGTATGGGAGTAGTCATTGCTTTAATCTGTGAATTTACAATATATAAAAGGGCTGCACTTTCAACAAGAAAGCTACGATCTGGGGTGAGCGAATATTTTTGTACAATTGGTGAAATGGTCAGGATGAGCAATGAATGTTTTATAGGACATAAAATCCTGAGTAGTGAGTCTAGAATGATAATGAAAAAAATGATGGCAAGTATATCTTCTATTGAGAATAACTATAAAAACTTTAGATTTGAAATAGAGTATGATGAAAATCAAGAAGAGATCTCTAACTATTTGTTTCAATCGATAGAGCAGATCAATTTTAGGTTGAGAAAAATACTCTGCATTGTTGGGCATAGTAAACTTGATGTGACAGCATATGACAAAGAAGAATTTTTAAATATATGTAAAATGATAGAAGATAAATTTAATTATATGAGGAAATATATGCATGGTAAAAAAGATGAAACCTCTGAGTTGCTGAAAACCTTTATCAAAAATAATTCATATAATAAATTTTCAACACTTTTATATGCTAAAGAGATGTATGAACTGTCAAAAAATTTTGATGAACTTACTGATTTTATTTACCAAAAAAAATATTCTGATCAATCAACAGCATAGTGATAAATTCAAATGTTGTAGACAGTATACAAAACAGTTTCAAATGCTGGATTAAGATTCGTATTTTTAAGTGAATAGTAGAAATGTATACTAAAAAATATGTTTCATAATAATCTTATAGCAAAAACATAACTTAAATGATAGTATTAAACTATGCACAAGATTTTTTTTATATTTTAAGATACCGTTAAGTCTTAAAATAGTTTTTACAACTATTGCTGTTTCTGAGTTTCCTATTGATATTTTTTATCACAATGATACAGATAATAAGTTAAATAAAATTCACGTAAATTCATGATTATATTAAATAAATTTTATAGACTTATTCATTCGTATGATCCTACGAGTGAGTTTTTTATAAATGCGCTGAAATTTACAATTCCTGGCTGTATAGGTATATTCTGTTTGATTTTTTTTAGATGGCCATCTAATTCCTTAGTTTTTTTCTCACCGCCCATAATTATGGCAGGAACTCTTTTCTATACAGATTATAAGAGTAAAATTATAAGTATGGTTGTGGTGTCTTTAGAACTGATGATTGGACAGTTTATAATATGTGTTTTTAATAAACATCAAGTTGTACTCATAATTTTACTGTTTTTATTATTTTTAGCAATATATGGATATAGAAAATACCGAATGGGTGGAGGATTCGCTGTTATACAGATAGCTGTTTGCTTGGGGTTTCCGCCAGGCTGGTATAATGGTGTTGAAGGTTGTATTGGAATTTTAATTGGTTTCATAATTGCAATAACTTCTTTATTTCTATTTGAGTATTTTACTGCTAGATTTAGAATGAGATCTTCATTAATATATATTTCTGAATTAGTCAATGATTCATTTACTGCATTTACAGAAAAAGAAAGGAGCAATATACACAAAGATATAGATAATAAATATCTATTTAATAGACCTTTTATGAATAGAGTTGACATTGTAGTAGAAAATATTTTTAAAACAAAAATTGATAAATTTTATCATAAAGTGGGTTCTGCAGTATACAAAGCTGACATTGTCATTGAACAGGAACAGTATATCTTTCCTAAAAATACTGTATACTCACGTAAAGCAATTGCAGTTTATTATTTCTATAGAAGGCTTTTTAGAGGGACATCTTTTTTATCTGGTTATTTTGATTTGCATGAGGAGATAAATAAATATGTTCCTTTAACTGATGAATTGATTATAAATATAAGAATAAGGCTGAAAAGACTGTCCAATATAATGAAAAAAAGAGAAATGCCCAGCTGTGACGTTAATGATTTAAATTTAATTAAAAATTGGAGAAATAATATTACTGAATTTATGAAAAAGGATTGTCGTGAAATAGATAAAAGAATCTTAGAATTTAATTACGGTTTATGCTTTCTTGTTGAAGATATAGAAAAATTGAGGGAACAATTAGCTATAAGATATAAAAGTGCAAATGTGAAATAAACAGTCAATATTAACCAGTTTGGAAATATATTTTTAGTATGCCATTATGAAAGATTACATAATACTCAAACAGAAAAAACTTATGTTTCAGGAAGCATTCTGTATTGCTGTAGCACTTACAGTTGGTATTTGTATAGAAATATTATTAAAGTTTCCCCAGGGATACTGGATACCGATGACTATTTCAATAATGTTTTTACTGCCATCCCAGGGGTATATGGTTAAAAAATCATCAGACCGAATACTGGGAACATTTCTTGGATTAATCTTTGGTTTTTTGTATATTAATATATTTATGTATTCCGATTATAGATGGGGGTACCTTCTTCCAGTAATATGGTTCACTCTGTTTTATATTAATGGTATGAGTGGCAACTATTGTATAACAGTTATGATAATTACAATGTTCGTTCCAATTGCTTTTGCTGTACTTTTTCCTACTGGTTTCAGTGTTGCTGCTACGTTATTAAGTAGATTAGTTTTTACAGGTATTGGAGTTCTAATTGCCCTAATCTGTGAATTTACTATATATAAAAAGGCAGCACTATCAACGAGAAAGTTACGATCCGGAATTAGCGAATACTTTTGTACAGCCAGCGAAATTATAAAAATTTGTAATATATATTTTCTTGATGGAAAAATTCCTGGCAGTAAGTATAGGATGGCATGCAGAAAGATGATGGCTACAATATCTTCAATTGAAAGTAATTATATAAATTTTAGGTTTGAGGTAGAGTTTAATGAAGACCAGAAGGAGATATCTTCCTACATCTTTCAGGCAATAGAACAAATAAATTTAAGACTGAGAAAAATACTTTTCATTGTCGGGCATAGCAAATTCAATGAAGTAGCATATGATAAAGATGAATTTTTAAATATTTGCAGTATGGTAGAAGATAAATATTATTATATGAGGAAATATATGCATGGTAGAAAAGACGGATCTTCTGAACTGCTTAAAATATTTATCGAAGAGAATTTATATAATGAATTTTCAACACTTTTATATGCCAAAGAAATGTATGAACTGTCCAAAAATTTTGATGATCTTACTGATTTTATTTATCAAAAAAGATATTCTGATTAATCAACTTTATTGCGGTGAACTCAAATGTTGTAGACAGTATTAAAAAACAGTTTCAAATGTTGGATTTAGATTCGTATTTTTAAGTGAATAGTAGAAATGTATTCTAAAAAATATGTTTCATAATAATCTTATAGCAAAAACATAACTTAACTGATAGTATTATACTATGCATAAGATTTTTAAAATTTTTTTATATTTTAAGATACCGAGAAATCTTAAAATTGTATTTATAACTATTGCTGTTTCTGAGTTTGCTGTTGGTATTGTCAAGCCTGTGCTTCCATTTCTAATTTTTGCAGCTAATTCTACTTTGCTACCTGAAAATTTGTCACATGTTGAGAGAGCTGTTTACTATGCAACCTGGGTTTCATTGTTTAAAGTGGGGTCAACACTGACAAATCCTGTATTTGGTATTTTATCTGATATTGTAGGAAGAAAAATAGTCCTGGTTATAAGTGTGCTTGGTATGGTAATTCTCGGAGTTACCTGTGTTATAGGAATAATAACTCAGGGAATATGGCTTTTCATAATTGGCAGTTTTCTTTTTGGTTTTTTATGGTCAGAACGTACTGTCTGCACAGCTTCAATCAATGATATGACAGCTTCGTCAGATAAAATTCACAATCTGTCAAAAATGCAGTTTTTTATTGGATTGGGTATCTGTTTAGGACCAATTGCTGGAGGTTATGTTGGAGAATACTCCTTTCTAAATATACCGTATTTACTGCCATATGTTGTTCTGCTTATAATATCAATTGGATTAACTTTTTATGTAACTCTTCTTTTTAAAGAAACTTATGAAAAATGCACCAAAAACAAAAAAGTTTTATATAATACGATTAATAAATATAAGAAAATAAAATGGATATTTAAGGACAAAAAAATATATATACTTCTCGGGATTTATATGCTTTCGCAACTTTCCTGGGGTGCATACCATGAATATATCCCTGTTGTTGTTAAAATTGTATTTGCTTATGATGTAAAACATGTCGGAATTCTAATGGGAATGATGGGGATATCTCTAATAATTGCATCAGGTGTATTGCTTCCTGTTCTTAATAAATATTTCACTAGTTTAACACTGATAAAATTTTCCTGTTTTATCAGTGCTATAGGTATAATATTATGTTATATTTTTTCTTTTTTCCCTGGAATGCTGCTGTCAGATATAGTTATCTGGATAAGTGTATTTCCAGTAGTAGCAGGGGATGTAATTATTTTTATAGTATTATTAGGACTGTTCTCGGAAGCAGCCGGCGAAGACTGCCAGGGAACAATTGTTGGATTTCTTTACATCGTTGGAGCATTAATGTGGGTTATCAGTGCCGCACTTGGTAGTGTTTTAATGATTTGGCATGTTAATGCTTCTCTTTTAATCTGTCCTATTGCAATGGTATTGCTTCTCCTCCTGGTTTATTCTTTTACTAAAAAACTTAAAATACTTTTTTTCCATATTCGCCCAGCGAATGAAAATGAAGAAGATTGAGTTCTATCTAGTAACTGCTTTTATTAGAGACAAAAACCTTATTCTTAACTTGATTGCTAAGCGGTTAAAGAAACTTAATTTTTCAATATATACATTATGTATTTGCTGCCGTCTGCGACATGGTATCAGTATGTAGTTTGACAGAAAACAGGCTGATGATATGATTACTAAAAAAACTGCTAAATTCTCGAAGTTAAGTACATTGAACTTAGACTCTATAAAAGCAAGCAAACCGGCAGTTAAAAACAATACGGTTGTTGATACTGCTGATATTATACCGGCATTATCTTTGAATATATCGAGCAGTAATGCATTAGCTGTAGGAAATATCATTCCAGAAACAATTGCAAAAAGACTCATGATTAATACCAGATAAAAGACCCCTGACAAACCAAAAGCAAAAAACAGAACACTCAGCATTGTTATACCAAGTACTAAATAAATTGCACTTTTTAACAGATAATCCAAAGATTTTTTCTTTATCATACATCGTATGATAAAGAGAGCAAGTATATAGCAGATAACGCTGAATAATGCCAGAAATGAATAATGCTGCTCAGGAATGTTCCATTGTTTTACATACCAGAAAGGCATAGAGCTGTAGTATCCAAGCAAACTTCACTGAACAAGAGCATAGGGTATAACATATCCCCAGAAAAAACGAGATTTAAAAATTTTTCCTATAGCATAAAATCTACTCATTAACGGTATGTCTTTTCTAATATTTTTATGCGTTTCAGGTAGTTTTTTATATGTTATTACAAGGAATATGAGGATTACAAGAAACATAAAAATAAATATGGATCTCCATCCAAAATATTTCAGTAAAAAACCTCCGGTAATGGGAGCTGCTGCAGGCATTAATCCCACGATAGAGCTGGAAACAGTCAGAAACGCTGCTATCTTTTTTTTGTCATATATATCAGTTATAATTGCTCTTGCACTTGGCGAACATACTCCCATACCAATTCCTTCAATACATCTTCCAAGTATATAGATATTTATTTCTCTTGAGAATATAACAACAGCGGTACCAATCAAGGCTATAAATATCCCCGTTACAAGAGTTGGTTTTCTGCCATATTTATCTGAAAAGGCACCCCAGAATAACTGAGATAAGGCAAAAGCTGCAAAGAACATGGAAACCGACAACATAATTTCATTTGATGAAGTGTTAAATATTTTAATTAATGTAGGAAGTGCAGGCAGAGAAATTTTCATCGATGCCCAGGCAATTGTAAAAAGAAGAATAGATATAATGACAGTTAGTTTCCTGTACCGTATATTGTAATATAATTTTTTCATAATGTATAAATATAATTATTTTGAAAACGGGACACAATATGCATCTTTGTTTTTGCCTAGCAGATTCAAGCAGGCATTACATGAAGTACATTTTGCTTTTTGCATATCACCATTTTTCCACCTGTTTATAAGATTAGGTTCGCAAAGCAAAGGTCTGGACATTGAGACTAGATCTGCCTGTTTTTCATTTATAATATTTTTTATTACATTCAATGACCTTAAGCCTCCAACGAGTATAATGGGAATATCTGTATATTTTTTTAATTTCTGAGAGAACTCAAGAAAATATGCCTCATCCTTCTCCTCAGTAACTTTTTGTGTGAGGATTGCTTTACCGTCTCCAACTACTCCTCCGCTCACTTCAATACAATCTACCCCGGCATTTATGCAGAGTTTTGCTATTGTTAGACTCTCTTTGAACGTTAAACCTCCAGGTACATCACAAAAGTTAAGTTTAATAATTATGGGATAATTTCTTCCTACAAGTTTTTTGGTTTTTTTTATAATTTCGACAGCAAATTTAGCTCTATTTTTCGTACTGCCACCATATTCATCATTCCTTACATTGGTATAGGGTGAAAGAAAATTACTGATCAAGTACCCGTGAGCACAGTGAATTTGCACTGCATCAAATCCTGCCTTTTTTGCTCTAAGTGAAGCTTCTGCAAATTTATTTTCCAATAATTTAACTTCTTTTATATTTAACTGTTTTGGTATAATTTTATCGGTTCTGAAAGTTACTTTAGATGGTCATTCAGGTTTTAATAAATCCAGTTTGCCTTGAATGCCAAGGTGCGATATCTGCATTGCTATTTTCGAACCTTCATTATGAACCTTGTTTATAATATTTGTCCACGGAACTATATAACAGTCGTCATCAATACAGCTGTATGGTAGAATATCTACATTCATGTCACTTATGCAGTCTCTGACAATAGCTTGTCCTGTTATTATTAATCCTATGCCTCCCTTAGCTAAGTCTTCATATATTTTTTCTATATTTGAATATGGATATCCATTTTTAAATGATGTTCCAACATGAGTAGCAGAACGGACAAATCTATTTCTGATCTCAAGATGTTTAATCTTTGTTGGTGAAAATAATGTCTGATGTTTCATATTAAAATTCCTTTATAACTAGATATTTAGTATATTGTTCAGTTAAAAACAATTTATTATAAGCAATAATAAATTTAGCTCATTATGAAGTGTAAGAGAATAAAAATAAGGAAATAAACTTAATATTATATATTGCATAATTCGTGTTTATATGTTTATTTGCTTTGTAAAAATGACAAATGCAAGTTATATTTTAACATGAAATGCTCATAATAAACAAAGCTAAATAAGGTTCAGTGTATTATGATTTTTTATAGAAATAGATTTATTGAAATACGAAAGGAAAAAAAGATAGGGCTTGCTCACCTCGGAATGATAATTGGGCGTAGTTATGATTCGTTGAGAAGATGGGAAAGAGGAGAGCGTCTACCATCTGAAAGTCATGTCAGAATACTTGCTGAAGCAATGAATATACCTGTCAGTGAAATATCAGATTTGAATGATAATCTTCCTTCATCAGATAATATTAACAGATATCAGGGCAGGGAAGTATCTAAGAGTATATTGGTTGATAAACATTTAATTGAGTTGGAACAAATTATTGATGAATTCGGTGATGTACCGGCTGTTAATATAAATAGTTTAAAAAATTTAAAGATAAACTGTGATGAGCTGAGAAAAAAAAATAAATTATTGGGAACAAAATTACATAATTATACACAGATTTTGGATGATGCGCCTGTTATAATTTATGTGAAGGACAATAAACTAAAATATACATATGCAAATAATGCATTCTTTTTGCTTTTCAATAATATATATAATATTAAGGATATAATAGGTTCATCGGCATCTGATATATTCGGTTTTAGAGAAATTAATAAAACGATTGAATTTGAAAAAACTGTTTTAAATAATAAACTGGCTGTTCATCAACAGAAAATCTTTATTCCCGGAAGCAATGGACGTAGAATAGGTTATATGGACATTGCACCACAACTAGATGACAATGACAACGTCACACATGTAATATGTACAATAAAAGAAACTACTGAAACAGAAAATCTAAAAAACAAACTTAATAAAGTCCAAAATGATCATGAAGAGTTATTAGAACTTCTTGAGGCAAACATTAAAGCGATGTCTGACGGTATTTGTATTTATAGTTGTGATAAAGAAGGGCATTGGAAATATCTCTATAGAAACAGAGCCTTGGAAAAGATTACAGGTTATCCTAATGAGTTAGTTTTCAATATTGATTCAAGAAAGTTCTGGCTGGATAAATGTGTTCATCCAAATTTTAAAGAAAAGGTAAAAACAGCCTTAAAAAATAATCCTTATCCTAACACAAGTGAGTTTAAAATAATTAGAGCAGACGGTAAAGAGCGTTGGGTTGAAGTAACTAGAAATCGCATATATTCCAAGGGAAAAGAGAGTTTTATTGTCCTGTTTCGTGATATAACTAGAAAAATGATAAATAAAAAGTGAGTTTTGAAACTAACTTTTTACTTCAGTAAATTTTTCTCTATACAAAGTATTCCTTAAAAACCCGCATAAAAACAGTGTATATAGTGTCAGTGAAAAAAGAAGAAAAAGTAATATTCCAAAACCTAATGCATATAAAAAATCTGAATGTATACTTCCAATAACTGTAACTGTCAGAAATGCCATAAAAGTACTTGTGAAATTCATGGTTGATGAAGCATTGGACTTATCTGTATGACTGACAATACCAAGTATTGATGCATTTATAAAAACGAATGGCAGACTTATAAATAACATAAAAATACTTATAAATAAAAGTGTTACAGTGATATGGCCTGTAATAATCAATCCGATTAAAATTATATTGACAACAAGAGCGATTGCTATGCCAACTAGTATTGAATCTTTAGTTTTAAGTCTATGTGAAACAGCTGTTGCAATATAACTTCCAATAAGATATCCCAAATATGAAAGGAAGAAAATAAATCCAAACAGCTCTGGTGACATTTTAAATTGTTCAATAGCGATAAATGGTAATATTGCAATAACACCATAAAGTATAGCTGTGAAAGAACCATATATGAGAGCAGCAATTATAACATTTTTATTTTTTAATGCATTCATATAACCGTTAATGATGTTGGATGCTTTTAATTTAGATCTTTTTCTCATTGAAAGTGTTTCCGGTATTCTCATAGCAATAATAAAAACAATAATATTAAACACCAATAAGAAGTAAAAGCTGCCTGTTGCGCCAAATTCTGATGTTAAACATCCTCCGATGAAATTTGCTATACCAGGAGCGATAGCAAATGCCATGAAACAGAAGCCGGTAATTTTCTTGGCTTTTTCTTCTCTTGAAACATCATTAATCATTGTAAAAGTAAGACATAAACCTGAAGCAGTTCCAAAGCCGACAATAAATCTGGATACAACCAGTAACTCATAATTTCTAATGAGACCAGATAAGATACAAAGTAAAGCTCCGATTATTCCTATTGTAAATCCAATTAGTACGGTTTTTTTTCTGCCGATGGCATTTGCAATAGGTCCGTATACAAGTTGGCTGACTGAATAACCTATTATAAAAATAGCGACGGTATATTGAATTTCCCCTTGAGAAACTCCGTAATATTTTGTTAATGCAGGCAGAGCAGGTGTATATAATACAGCATTAATTGCTGCGAGTGAAACTACAAGCAGTAAGCTTGGAATAGATAAAATATTTTTTTTCATGAATAATTTCCTTTTATAATTTTCCCTGTTTTAAAATAATAGGGTTTTAATATTTTAAAAATAAATAATATCAATAACTGTTATAGATATTTTGAATATGCATAGTATAATTGTTTCCATGTACAGAAGGAGACCTTATGCTTGATTTAAAAAATTTAAATTTAAATACTCTTGTTGTGCTGGATACTTTATTAAATGAGCAAAATGTTTCCAGAGCTGCTGAAAAGTTAAAACTTACTCAACCTACAATCAGTAATACACTTAAACAATTGAGGATAATATTTGATGATGATCTCTTAATAAGAGGTCCTGGGAATAGAATGATATTGTCCTACAGAGCTAAAAAACTTATTAGACCTGTAACTGAAGCTATAAATAAAATTCAGGATGTTTTTGTAGATATAACTCCTTTTGACCCTACAGAAACGGAATATAATTTTAAACTAGGGCTTAGTGATTTATCATCATTATCAGTCCTACCGCAACTTATGAATAAAATAAACAAATATTCAGATAAAATATCCATATTTGTGGAACATTTAAATAATTTAGAAAGTTATGATGAATTTCTAAAAAATAAACTGGATATAGCAATAGGTTATTTTAGAAGTCAGTCTGATTTACTTGAAAAAGAAGAGCTATACGCCAGTGATTTAGTTTGCATTGCGTCAAAATCACATCCAGACTTTCAAAGTGATTCATTGAGCATGAAAACATTTATGAAATTCCAGCATATAGGTGTGTGTTATAGAGAAGATCTTTGGGATAGAATTAATGATACAGTTTTCGAAAAAACAGGCGTTAAAAGAAATATTGTTTTACAGGTTCCACATTTTCTTGTTGCTTTGGCTATGTTAAAGGAGACCCGGTTTGTCTGTATTTCAGTTAGGAGAATTGCAGAAAAATATCAAAATATTTTTGGCATTAGAATTAGAGAACTTCCGTTCGAATTTCCTGGCTTGACTTATAATTTATATTGGAAAAAGTCTGATAACAATAATCCTGCTCATATATGGATGAGGAGTCTAATTATAAGTTTATTTGTATAAGTTTGGGTTTTATATTTTTATTATTAATTTAGTTAACTGGTGCCGGAATAAACGAAACGTATGCATAGCTATATTTCACTAATTTAATTTATGAAATTCTAATTGAAAAAATTATCCAGTTTTCAAATATATTGTGATATAAAAACTGGATATAAAATGTTTATTCTGTTAGATAAGGAATTTTCCGTCTTTCATTATTACTTTATTGCCGACGGTAATAGTGCATTTGCAAAGGACACAGTCAATATGTGCTTTGCTCGACCAGCTACTGCCTGTCATTTCAGGATAACCATGGCCAAAGGCTACATGTATTCCAGGGAATTTTTCATCCTGCAGTAAATTGCCGACTAAATTAGATAGCCCAATATTTGTACCAATAGCAAATTCACCTACACGATTGGCGTTTTCATCCTGATCGGTATAAGCTGTAAATTCTTCTAATAATTCAGGATTGCTGCATTCAATTGAAGTGATTCTTGAATCTTTAATAGTTAGATTAATTGGCGTTTCTTTTAGAATACCATATTTTGAGCAAAGGTAATCTCCTATAACACCATCTACAACAATTTTCCCTTCAGGTATATTTTTTACACATGTAAAAATTTCACCATCGGGTAAATTACTCCAGTTGTCTGCTTTGATATCGCCATCACTGATGATCCATTTCCAATCATTATTGAAATAGGTTGTAAAATCTGTTCCTGCCGGAGTAGTAACCCTGATTTTTTCAGCATTAAGAACAATCTCATTAATTTTAGCTGTAAGTTCCTGCACCTTGCTGTAATCAACATTCATACCTGTTTTCATTAATAATTTACTGATTCCAGGCATGTGTGCATGTCTGAGCTTAGGGTTATTTTCTACATATTCACACATTGGTTTGCGGAAAGTATCCAGTTCGCCTTTTTTAGCATCAGCACAGTAAAAGCTGACATCCGCATCTTTCATTTCATTGCCGATTTCTTCTGGAAATTTTAGTGGTGCAGAACCGTCTTCTGGCCTGTCTCCGTAATTTTCCATTATGAACAGTTTTGTACTACCGGGTGTTACCCGTTCAGATTCTTCGAATATTTTATCAGCTATAAATTTTGTGGCATTATCAGTGATGATAATTACTTTTTCTCCACGCTGCACTTTAGTACAGTTATTTACCGCCTGAAAAGCACCATATTTAAGTCTGTCCATAATTTACTCCCTATAGTTTTGTAGTTATAGTTCCTCTAGTTTTAAGTTGTCATATTATATGCTACTTCATCCACTTTTGATAATTAACAATCAGTTTTATAGTTGTGTATTAAACTCTTTAATTTTTTCAAAAACGCCTTTTTCCACATTTTTGATTGTATTATCAGGGTCGTGAACTTTACCATTAATGATTACATATACACCCGGAGGCAAAGTTTGTGCGGCAGTGACAGCACAGCCTACATTGAACGTTGCATCACTGTGCCTCATCTTTGCTGGAGACATAGATCCAGTAAAAACAACAACTTTTTCATTATCTTCATGTTCATGAAGAAGTTTTTTTACCTTCCGTGCAGATTTTACCATTGTATCTGTGCCATGGGTAACTAAAAAATGTTTAAAATCATCTTTGAGAATAGTTTCAGCAATTAGTGTTCTATCGGTCTTAGTCATTTCGAGGCTGTCTTTATGGAGAAGTGATTGAACTTTATATTTTATTGTCGCATTTCCTTCTTCTAGAATATGCATAACGCTTGGACTGCCAACTTGATATAGGCTTTTGTTGTCAAAGTAGACCTTATCAATAGTTCCACCCACCGTAATAATTTTTAATTTCATATTATTACCTTTTGAAATTTAGATTGAACAATTTATTTAGTAAAAAAACAATTATAAATAATTTAATTTTTTTTTAGTTTAATTCCAACACTTTAGAAATAATTTTATTGTCAATTCCTTCATTCTTCAAAAGAATAACTGCTTTCTTTAGGCCTTCACGGACTCCTGTTGTAGTTGCCACTTGTATATTTTTTTCTAATTTCTTATTTAATACCTGTTGCTGTTTAAAGTCTGTGATGTCTCTTTGGACTGACATGGTGCACTTTTTCCCCATAAATACTGTATGTGTATATGTTGATGAAAGCCACCTTATTTCCCCGTCAGGTTTAAATATCCTGAATTCATCATAATCCGGCCATTTACCTGAAGTATAATACTCTTTTTCTCTAGCTCTGTCTTCAGGGTGAATACAGTTATTTATCCTAAAATTAATCCCTTTATCAAAAAAAACTTCTTTAGGATATCCATATAATATCTCCCGTGTCTTGTTTATATAGATATAATTTTTGGTCTCATCATCCATAATAGCTATACCCTCTGACATGTTATTGACATTTATTTCGAGAAGTTCACGGATTTTTTTATTCTGTTTCTCTTCTGTAATATCCTTAACTACTGATAGGATACATTTATTCCCAAGATAATTTTTGACTGAATGATCTGTACTGATCCATCTGATATCGCCATTCGGTTTTATGATTCTGTATTCAATATGAACATTTTATTCGTTGTATAAAATTTGTTCAGTAAATTTAGCTCTATCATCAGGATGAACGCATGTATTTAACCAGAATTCACGCTTGCCGGTGTAAAATTTTTTCAATGGATAACCAAAAATTTTTTCAATAGTTGAGTTCAAATATAAATATGTGTTTTTTGAATTGTCAAACAGTGAAAGTCCTTCATGCATTGAGTTAATATTCAATTCAAGTATTTCTCTCATGTTCTGAATTTTTTTTCTCTCGGTAATATCAATAATAGAAGTTAATATTCCCTGTATTTTATTTTCATTATCAT
Source organism: Victivallales bacterium (assembly GCA_036011305.1). Lineage (GTDB taxonomy): Bacteria > Verrucomicrobiota > Lentisphaeria > Victivallales > GWF2-38-69 > DASCNA01. The sequence goes on along the minus strand of DASCNA010000278.1, from coordinate 32,763 downwards.
AGATAGGTATTTTAGAAGTTAAGCCCCACTTTTTTTTTCTGGAGCCTGGTATGAAGCCCTCTTTGTTAATTATAGGTTTACCCGTTATTAATATATTTTTGTCTTCGGCTTCATTTGAGTTTGTTTCTTTTAAAGAAAAAAAATCTGTGTCTTCTTTACCTAGAACTTCAAAATCAGTTTTTAAGTTTAAATTTTCTTTAAAAGATTTATTGGCGATAACATATTTTAGTTTTGTATCTTTTATGCTGATTATAGCATATGTTGATTTCATAAGACCTTTTATGATCAGTGATGCTCTATTTAATCTATGCTTAACTTTGTTAATATTTTCCAGAATAACATCAAATTCAGAAAACCTGTTAATTCCCTGCAGATTAGCAGCTTTTATCCATGCAGAAGCGGCATCTGAGAGATTCTCCCGAGATATAGGTTTTTCTGGAATAAGATCTGAAATTTCATCAACAGAAACATTCAATACTTTTGCTATTGATCTTATATAAATTTCTTTCGGTTTATTTAAACCTTTTTCCCAACCCCATATAGTAGTCCTGCCTATGCCAATCATATTACATAATTCAATATAGGTTATTTTCTGTTGCTTTCTGAAGAAATGTATCTTATCAAAATAAACTTTCATTTATTACCCTATTCTAAAAAATATAAAATATTTTTATATGAATTATATCATTTAATATGAAGTATATGAATAAAAAATATTCAAAAACGAATAAAATAATATTATTATATGTTAATGGTTATTAATGAAATAGTGTTGAATTATTTAAAATATTATATTGTTCATCAAAGGAAATGAAAATTATTTAGAGGTCGTAGCGATGAAGAAATTAATAAAAAAATTATATGCACCATTAATAGTTATTTCATGGTTTACTTCTAATTTATTTATAATCGTTTACTGTATAAATAAATGGTATTGTGCTTAGATTGAAGATATTCTTAATTTAAGAATAAAAGAAACAAACCTTTTATCTCTGAATAATAGCATTTCATTTATTTTAGATTGCGATAATAACTCATACTATTCTGAAAACATACCGAATAATTAATATAACGAAAATTTAACATTATATCGTTATATTTTATTCAATTATAGACTATAATATAGATAGTTTTTAAGATAAATATATTTTGTGATTTATATAAAAATTACTTTACACTGATTTGATGATCTCATGCAGCTTGAAATTAAAGAAAAAGCAATTTTTGATAATCTTGACATGACGCTACAAACTTTAATGTCCCTAATCAAAAAGCAAGTTAATAATAAATTTGATATTAATAGCATTAATCTTGTTTTAGAAGAAATTTTAGTGAATATCATTAGTTACGGATTTCCTAACTGTCAACCTGGATTTTTTAAAGTATCTCTGGATATAATTCCTTCTGAAAAATCTCTGTTTATAAAAATTATTGATAATGGGATACCTTTCAATATGCTTGAAAAAGAAGATCCTGATATTAATACACCTCTAGATGAGAGAGCAGACGGGGGATGGGGAATTTTCTTCGTAAAAAAATTAGTTGATAAGGTATCGTATGAACGAATAAACGATAATAATATTATAAAATTAAAATTTGCTAATTTTGGCTAGTCATCAAATGCTTGATATTCGTGTATCGAAACCAGAACTCTGCGCTTAGTATCCTGAAACATTAATTAATGAATATTAAGATTTTTAGTTATAAATTCTCAATTTCAATATTAATTGAGTGTGTTCTTGCACCGTGACTCGGCATTGTAGGCTCAGTTGAAGTGAGAATATTAGCAGAGCCGTCTACATATTTATCAAGGTTATGTGTCCAGATTCCTTGATTAAGGCAGGCTACACCAGGCATGATATCATCTGTTACTTTTACTTTTACTGTTATTTTACCTAATTCGTTAAAAGCTAAAACTACGGTATTGTTTAATATGTTTCTATGATTTGCATCTTCGGTGTTCAGCCATAACGAGTCGTCTTCCTTATCAATATAGAATTCTATATTACTGTTTGAGGAATTAATCCTGAATCGAGAGTGAGGGGTTACAAGCCTGAGTGGATATTTTTCTGAGGATTCATAATATCTGCAAATTGGAATTTCTGGAAAACCTGTTTCGTTTTTATATTTTTCAGAAGAGATTTCTATCAGTCCTGAAGGTGTATTCAAAGGATATTTTTCCGGTGATTCTATGAAATCGTCAAAAGCGACCCTATATTGATTTTTACCTTCATACATGCCGGTTGTTTTAAATTTCTCAATATCTTTTATTTCTGACTCTGAAAGTAAGTAGCTAATCCATTCATTAGCAGTTTTATTTTCTGTAAACATATTACGGAATCCTAAAAGGTCTGCTATTTCTGAAAATATATCAAAGTCATTTTTTACATTTTCAGGTGGATTAACTGCTTTATTTGAATAATACAAATAATTATCTGTAGTTGATATAATATCTTCACGCTCTGGCCACATGGTTACAGGAAGAACTATATCGCAAAATTTTGCTGTCGGTGTTAAGAAGAAGTCATGGCAAACAGAAAAATCTACTTTTTCAAAAGCTTTAATATTTTTTTTAATATCTGAACCTTGCGAAATATAATTCCCACCAACATTATAAATCATTTTGATATCCCATGGATATTTACCTTTGGTATTTCCTAATATTGCATCTGACCATTCATAAACAGGAATTTTGAAGTTATTTTTAGACTCAGGGATAGGTAAAGAAGGACAGAATGGAGTAGGCATACAATTCCAGAATCCACCTCCACTTGTTCCGCCTAATTTTCCAAGATTACCAGTTGCTGTCTGGAGTATTATGGCGGTTCTGGATGCTTCTTCTCCGCCAATTGTTCTCTGAATTGATAATCCAGGGATTAAGGCCGCAGGAGATGTAGTTCCGTAAATATGAGCTAATTTATTAATTGTATTAGCGTCTGTGCCACAAATATTTTCAGCCCATTCAGGTGTTTTTGGAATGCCGTCAGATATACCCGTTATATAATTTTTATATTCCTCAAATCCTGTACTGTATTTTTTCAAAAAATCATTATCTATCAGATTATTTGTAATCAAAACATATAAAACAGCTGACATTAATACAATATCTGTACTGGGATTTATTCTTATCCATTCTGTACCTAAAGTTTTAACTGTTTTAGATTTTCTAGGATCAATAACAATTATAGGTGTACCTTTTCTCTTTTGGTTCAGAATGATACTTTCAAGTTGACAGCTGAATCTGGTATCGGAAATATTGGCTCCCCACAAAATTATTAGTTTTGAATTATTCAATGTTAATGGATCTATTCCGCTGAGTTTTGTTCCAAATACATAAGGCATAGAATATGAAACTGCCTGTGAACTGTAACTGCCGAATGTTTCTGAGCAGTTTCCCAGTAATCTGAAAAATTTATTAGGAAGAATGCTAGTGTTATGCACCGTGCCTCGGCATGAACCTGAACCTCCTAGCGTGATAATAGATTCTGCACCATATTCTTCTTTACACTTTTTCATATTGCTGGATATTGTATCGTAAGCCTCACTCCAGCCAATCTCTTTAAATCTGCCTTCACCTCTTTTCGATATTCTTTTCAAGGGAGTAGTAATTCTATTTTTTGAATAGAGAACTTTATGAAAATTAAAGCCTCTTGAACATCCTGTAAAATATTTTGGAGCTAATTTATTATTAGTAATTTTGATTATTTTATTATTCTCAATATGTGCTGTTAAAGGACAGCCTGCGCCGCAGTCTTTATTACATGATACTGAAATCTCTTTAATAGTACTCATAACTGAAACCTATTTAATTTTTACTAATGTTTGTGTCTGTATCTGGGCTAAAATATCTAATGTTTTTTTTACTGTTAACTTAGTATCAGGAAAAATCCAATTAGGAGCGATTTCATTAAGCGGAACCAGTACAAAATCTCTTTCCTTTGCTCTAGGGTGAGGAATAATTAATTTTTCTGTAGATATTATATCATCTCCGAATAAGATAATATCGATATCAAGTGTTCTCGACATGTCGCTCCTATGATTTGAAGGTCTGCCTGAATCGATTTCCAGTTTCTGGGTCAGACAAAGCAGTTTTTCCGGTGATTTATCCCAGTTGCCGATTGCTGCAGCATTTGTAAAATCAGGAGTATTCGGTATGCAGTTTGATGCAGGATTTGAATAACATGATGAAAGTATGATTTTATTAAATCCGTTATCTTCAAGCATAATTTTGATAGAATTAAATTTTTCTACCATATTTCCAATATTGCCTCCAAGGGCCAATGCTACTTTATTCATAAGTAAATATAGATTCTTTTCAATATAATTTAACAATTTTATTTGGTATAATTTATAACATCGCTATTTTATAATCTATTTATCTTTTATAAAGTAATATAATTTTTTTAAAAATAAACCAAACATTTTTTATATGAATAATAAAATATATTTTGTCGGTTCAGGTAAAATAGCTGTTCCGATTATTGATAAAATATACAGATCTGAAAAATTAGACCTTGTCGGAATCTGCACACAGCAGGATAGACCTGCTGGAAGAAAAAAGAAACTTTTACCAACTCCGGTAGGGGGTTGGGCAGAAGAACATAATATTAAAATTGATAAACCGGCATCTGTCAATGAAGAAAGTTTTATCTCAGGGTTAAAAAAACTTTTACCTGATATTATTCTGGTTGTATCCTATGGACAGATTTTGAAACCTGTTTTTCTGGCTGTGCCAAAATTGAAATGTATTAACGTTCATGCGTCTTTATTGCCTAAATACAGAGGAGCCTCTCCAATTAATGCTGCTATTTTGAATGGAGAAAAGGAAACTGGTATTTCATTTATGGAAATGGAAAAAGGACTGGATACAGGTGGTGTTTATTATGAAGTTAAGCATGAGTTGTCTGGCAGAGAAAAAGCGGATGAGTTAGAGGATATACTTGGAGAAATGGCAAGTAATTATGTAGTTAATGTATTACTTGATATTGCAAACGGAAAAATCTTGCCTAAAAAACAGGATAATCTTGCAGCAACATATGTTGGAAAAATTAAGAAAGCAGATGGACAGATAGATTGGACTTTTTCAGCTGAAAAAATTGATAAAATGATAAGAGGCTATTATCCATGGCCCGGAGGTTATTTTTTCATAAATACGGGAAAGAATCAAAAAAAAATCAGTATCAATGATTCAAAAATCAGAGATGATTTAACAGGAAAACCCGGTGAAATAATCAGAGCAAATAAAAAAGAATGGATTATTTCCTGTGGAGATAATCAATCATTAGAGTTAAAAAATGTTATTCCTGAAGGTAAAAAATCAATGTCTGGATCAGATTTTCTGAGAGGCGTAAATATATCTGAAGGAACTATATTGACATAAAAATCTTTTAAAATTTTAAAACGAAAAAAAAAACATGTATAACAGTGGAAGAAAAATAATAATTAACAGTGAAAAACTTGAGACCAGAGTTGCTCTTCTGAACAACAACAGACTTGAAGAGTATCAAATGGAACGGAAGAACAAAGACAATATTGTTGGCTCAGTTTTTTTAGGCAGAATTGCAAATATACAGACTTCATTAAAGGCTGTATTTGTAGACATAGGGCTTGGTGGTAAAAATGCATTTATGCATTTTTCTGATATGTTGCCTGCAACTTATGATGAAATTAACTTAAAAAAAACTAAGAAATCAGAGCGAAGGATAAGACCTGATGATATTCCTGAGCTTTTTCCTGTGAATTCCATGCTTTTTGTTCAGGTAACAAAAGGATCAATTGGAACAAAGGGCCCGAGAGTAACTACTAATATAGCTATTCCTGGTAGATATTTTGTCTTATTACCATATTCATATCATCTGGGTATATCGAGAAGAATTGATGATTATAAAGAGAGAAACAGATTAAAAAAAATCATGCTGAGTCTTCCTCTTCCTAAAGGTATGGGAGGTATATGCAGAACTGTTGCTGAAGGGAGAAAGAGTCTCTATTTTAAACGTGAAATAAATATGCTGCTGGAGGAGTGGAGAAAGGCAGAGAATATTAAGAAAAAATCTGATAAAGTATGCCTTGTGTATCAAGAACCTTCACTGGTTGAAAAAAGCATGAGAGACTTTCTGGAGGAAGATATCAGCGAGGTTATAATTGACAGCACAAGTGATTATACATATATTAAAGATTTTATTGCTAAAATTGTTAATAAAAGAACAGCAGCTAAAATAAAACTCTATAGAAATCCTACCCCCATATTTGAGAAATATAATGTTGAAGAAAAAATATCTGTCATATTTGACAGACAGGTAAGTCTGCCGAGCGGAGGATATATCTGCATTGATGAAACAGAAGCTCTGATTTCCATTGACATTAATACAGGTTCAACAAAAGGAGAAGGTAAGAATGATGAAGTAATATTGCAAACAAATACTGAAGCTTCAGAGGAAATTGCCAGACAGTTGCGTTTGAGAAATATTGGAGGACTTGTAGTAATTGACTATATAGATATGATGAATCCTAGGCATAATGATATTATTTTGAAACTGATGAGAAAGCTGCTTAAAAATGACAGGGCAAAATCTAAGATTTTACCAATATCAAGTTTAGGTTTAATGCAGATGACAAGGCAGAGAGAACAGCAGAGTCTGCTTGATAGAATTTATGATCCATGTCCATACTGTAAAGGTAGCGGGAAAGTTAAATCTCCTATGTCTATCAGTGTGGAAATCCAAAGAATGATTAAGGAAGTTTTAAAAAGAAGAACACGCTCAAAAGATCTTTCAGTAAGAGTTATTATGAATCCTACAATCCTTACAAGATTGAAAAATGATGATGAACAGTTTCTTGAAGAGCTTGAAAATAAATATGGTAAAGATTTGAGTTTCAGGGCAGACCCAACACTTCATATTGAAGAATTTCAAATCATTGATCCTGAGACAGGAAAAGAACTTTTTAAATAAGAACAAAGTAAACGAAAGAAGTATAATGAATTTAGTTTTAAGTATAATTTTTTTAATATTTATAGTATTTAATCTTTTTGAATTTTATTTGGAATATCTTAATTGTAAACAACTTAAAAAAATGGGAGAGAAGGTGCCTGAAGGTTTTGAATCTCTTATTGATAAAGAAAAGTTATCCAATATAAATAAATATACTTTAGAAAAAACTAAATTTGGAGTAATTAACAAAATTTACAGTCTTGTATTAATTGTTTTATTTATGTTTTTAGGTCTTATGAATGTTTATAATTCAATTATCTTTAGCTTTAACCTTTCGTATTACTGGAACGGAATTATTTATCTGTTCGTATTAATGTTTTTATTTACAGTTTTGGAGATTCCATTTGATCTGCACAGTACATTTAAAATAGAGAAAAAATATGGTTTCAATACAATGTCTGCTAAACTGTGGATAGTGGATTTTGTTAAATCATTAGTAGTATCATTTATTTTGATATCTGTTTTGATTTTTGCTTCTTTTGCCATTATTAAATATATAGAGTTTTGGTGGTTTTGGGTTTGGCTGATGTTTTTCATATTTACTATTTCAATGATGTATATTTCTCCTTATGTTCTTGAACCTTTATTTAACAAATTTAAACCATTGGAAGACCAGGAACTTTCTGATCAATTAACTTCGACCATGCAGAAGGTAGGGATTAAAATATCAAAAATATTAACAATGGACGCGTCAAAGAGAACTAAACATTCAAATGCTTATTTTTCAGGAATCGGTAGGGTAAAAAGAATAGTTCTGTTTGATACTCTTCTGGAGAATATGAATAAAGATGAAATAACAGCTGTAATTGCTCACGAAGCAGGACACTGGAAGAAGAAACATATACTCAAACGTATTATTTCAATTGAGTGTATAGTATTGGTCGCTCTGATAATTGCTTATCTCCTAATACAGAACAATTTTATTCTGGCATATTTTAATATTAATGCCGTTGATCATTATTCATACTTATTCTTACTGCCCTGCAGTTTTATTATCCTGTTTTTTCTGTTTTCGATAGTCATGTTTCCTTTTAAACCGATAATGAATTATAGATCAAGAGTGCATGAAAAGCAGGCTGACGCTTATGTTGTCAAATTGACTGGATCTTCTAAAAACCTGGTCAGTGCTTTACGGAAATTATCTGCAGACAACCTCTCCAACTTATATCCTCATCACTGGTATTCTTTATTCCATTATTCACACCCTCCTGTAATGGAGAGAATAGATTATCTAAATAGTTTAGATAAATGAAATTATATATCACAGTAACCCGAAAAAATAAGCTTATTATTTGTCTGTATAATTTGTAATAGCCGTCGTTTTTCATATATTAAAATCTTGTTTGTTTTGCTGTTTTTAATATATTTTTATAGGAGATGGTTATTATGAAGATGTTGGTTGTTAATGCTGGTAGTTCATCACTTAAATTTACAGTTTTTGACTTCTCATGGTTAGGGAAACAGAAAGTTTTAGCTTCCGGGCAGGTAGAGTGCATTGGTTTGCCTGTTTCATACCTGATTTATAAAAACAGAGATAATGTAAAGACTAAGTCTGAACTTGAAGTCTGCAGTGAACGTAAAGCAAAAAAAGATTATATAAACCATGAAGATGCAATGAAGCATGTTTGTGAAAAGCTTTTACATAAAGATGAAGGTATTATCGGTAATATCAATGAAGTAATTGCAATTGGACACAGAGCTGTTCACGGTGGAGAAAAAATAACAAAACCTGTTATTGTTAATGATGAAGTAAAGAAGGTAATGAGAGATTGCTTTCCCCTGGCACCGCTTCATAATCCGGCTAATTTGCAGGGGATTGAAGCTTGTGAGAAAATTTTTCCTAATGTTCCCAATGTTGCTATCTTTGATACAGCTTTTCATCAAACCATGGGGCCTGATGCATTTTTATACGCCATACCTTATGAATTATATAAAAAATATGGTTACAGGAAATACGGTTTTCATGGAACGTCTCATAATTATGTTGCAAATGCTACAGCAAACTTCCTAAAAGTTTCACTTGACGAACTTAAAATGGTTACATGCCATTTAGGAAATGGATGCAGCATGGCTGCAATTAACAAAGGGAAAGTTATTGATACTTCAATGGGAATGACACCTGTAGAAGGGCTTATGATGGGAACAAGATGCGGAGATTTGGATCCAGCAATTGTTTTGGAACTGGCTAAACAGGGTAATACTACAGAACAGGTTGATAAAATTTTAAATAAACAGAGCGGCCTCTTAGGTATTGCTGGTATTGACAGCGGTGACTGCAGAGATGTGCTGCAGGCTTCTGATAAAGGTAATAAACAATGCGAACTGGCAGTAAATATGTTTGTCAGAAGAATTGTTAAATATTTAGGAGCATATTCTGCATTGCTGAATGGCATTGATGCCATAGTTTTCACTGGCGGTATAGGAGAACACAGTGATACAATCAGAGAAATGGTTATTGATCAGGTCTCTTCTTTTAATGTGGGACTTAATAAGCAGGTAAATGAAAATTGTAAGGGAGAAGCTCCGACAATCATATCTACTAAAGACAGCAGATTGAGAGTTGTAGTAATGCCTACTAACGAAGAGTTAATGATAGCAACTCAGAGTATACAGTTATTATTGGATGAAAATAGATTAAGACTTGTTGCAGTTTAATTTATATTTAATATAGAGGAGATTAAAATGGCTATACTTGAACAGTTAATAAACAAGGCAAGGACGGCTAAGAAAAAAATAGTATTGCCTGAGGGACAAGATGTTAGAGTTGTTGCAGCTGCAAATAAAATCATTGAGCTTGGGATTGCTACATCTGTAACAGTTCTTGGTACAGAGAATGAGTTACAAAAATCATGTAAGGAATCAGGTATAACAACTAGAAACTTCAATGTTATTGATCCTTCAAAATCTGCTGATTTAGATGAATATGTTTCTGTTATTCGTGATATAAGAGCAAAAAAAGGTAAAGATCTTTCAGAAGACAAAGCCGTTGAAATGATGAAGAACCGTTTATATTACGGTGCCATGATGACAAATTTGGACACTGTTGATGGTATGGTAGCAGGAAGTATTGCATCTACTGGTGATATGCTGAGATCTGCATTCACTGTCATAGGAACAGCAAAAGGTATAAATACTGCAAGTAGTACTTTTATTATGGATCTTAAGCAACCTACTGCAGGTGGAGTTTCTACTCTGTTTTATGCTGATTGTGCTGTTATTCCTGAACCTGATGCTGAAACAATGGTTGATATTGCTGTTGCAACAAGTAACACATGCAGATCTCTTAAAGGGGAACAGCCGAGAGTTGCATTCCTTTCATTTTCAACAAGAGGAAGCGGTGTTCATCCTATTGTTGATAAAGTTATCAAAGCAACAGAATTAATGAAGCAAAAAATTAAAAATGAAAATCTAGACATTTTAGTTGACGGAGAATTACAGGTTGACTCGGCAATAGTTCCTAAAATTGCCGCCTCTAAATGTTCTGACAGTCCCCTTGAAGGCAAAGCGAATATTCTTATTTTTCCTGACTTAAATGCTGGTAATATCTGTTATAAAATAACACAGAGATTAGCCGGCGCCGATGCATTAGGCCCAGCTTTGCAAGGGTTGGCTAAACCTTTAAATGACCTTTCAAGAGGTTGCTCATCTGATGACATTGTGGCTACTGCCGCAATCACTGCCTGCCAGGCATCAGTATAATACTTAATTTTTAAAAGCAGCAATAGTAATAATTTATAATTGCTGCTTTTTTTGTGTATAAAATATAAAATTATTTGGATCTTTACTTTTATTATCAGAAGTATTGTATATGGTAAAGAGTTTATCAAAATTGAACTATATCAGGGATTACAAAATGGGTAAAATAAAACTTCCAATTGTTACATTTTTCAGTGTATTGTTAGCATTTATGGCTTTTAATATATCTACTGTAGCCGCACCATTAGCTTCAGACCAGGCATTTAATCTGCATGTTAAAAGAGTAAATAACACTACAATTAACGCTAATTGGAAGATAGCTAAAAATTTCTACCTTTATAAAGGTAAAATATCTATATCCCTTGCCAAAGATAACGGTACTGTTCTAGGGAAAATTAATTATCCTAAAGGTATTCTAAAAGAGAATCAGGTACTGGGAAAACATCAAGTTTATGCAGATAGTTTAAGTATAAATATACCTGTTAAAAAATGGGGAAAAGGTGATACTGATTTACTGGTCAAATACCAGGGTTGTGAAGGTGATGCGATGTGTTACCCACCTGTTTCAAAAGTTATAGCCGTATCACCTCCGAAAAATGCACCATCATTTGAGGCTCCAGCGACTGATTCAAATTCATTGGCTGCACCTCTAACTTCAGATCAGGCATTTAATCTGCATGTTAAGAGAATTAATAACAATACTATTAACGCCAACTGGAAAATCGCTAAAACTTTCCACTTATACAAAGATAAAGTATCCATATCCCTAGCTAATGAGAATGGCACAGTTTTAGGTAAAATAGATTATCCCAAAGGTATTCAGAAGGAGAACCAGTTACTAGGCAAATACCAGGTATATGAGGGTAACTTAAATATAAAAATTCCTGTTAAAACATGGGGTAAAGGAGATACTGATTTACTGTTTAAATACCAGGGGTGTAAAGGGGAAGCTATGTGCTACCCTCCGGTTTCAAAAGTAATAGCTATCTCTCCACCGGCAAATGCCTCTTTAATAGCTGCTGCTCCGAGTCAGGCTGATTCATCAAGCTTTTCAACGCCTTCTTTAAGCTCAACTCAGTCGCTCCTGAAAGGCGGAAATATGTTTTTAATTTTGGGAAGCTTTTTTGTGTTTGGTCTTTTCTTATCTTTAACGCCATGTGTATTGCCGATGATTCCAATTCTCGTTGGTTTAGTACTTGGGCATAAAGATATAAAAACTTATAAAGCTTTTCTTTTATCACTGTCCTACGTTTTAGGTATGGCTATAACTTATGCTGTTGCAGGAATAATTACTGCTTTACTGGGCAACAGTGTACAGGCAATTTTACAGAATGTGTACGTTATTACTGCGTGCAGTATTATCTTTGTTCTTCTTGCTTTGAGCCTGTTTGGGTTATATGAATTACAATTGCCATCTTTTTTAACTAATAAACTTAATAGTGCAGCTAATAAAACAAAATCAGGTTCCTATTTAGGTGTATTTATCATGGGTGTAATAAGCAGTTTGATTGTTTCTCCATGCGTTAGTGCCCCCCTAACGGGAACACTAATTTATATTGCAACTACAGGAAATATGCTTCTTGGTGGAAGTGCTTTGTTTGTCTTGGCATTAGGAATGGGAGTTCTTCTTCTTATTGCAGGTACATCAGGAGGAAAATTCTTGGTGAAAGCAGGAGGATGGATGCAGGTTGTAAGATATTTCCTTGGTGTTGTGATGATTGTATTTGCAATCTGGATGCTAGGAAGAATAATTCCGACTGTATGGACTGATCTGCTTTACGGTCTCCTGCTTGTTGGCACAGCACTGTATATGGGTGCTATTGAACCCGTAGGTGAGAGCCGCTGGAAACGGTTTGTAAAAATGATAGCATTTTTTATTTTAATTTGGGGAGTAGCCCTCTCATTGCAGTTTTTTCTTCCCGGTATGACCAGCAGTAATGTAATGTCCCGTCAGGGAAATGTTTCTCAAGTAGGAACTAGTCAAAAAGTCACTAAAGCTAAAACTAATCATGAACCCGGGTTTACCAAGATCACGACTGTTCAAGAACTTGATAAACTAATAGCAAAAGCAAAAAAAGAAAATAAACCTGTTATCATTGATTATTATGCTGACTGGTGTACCGACTGTAAAGAGATGGAAGTTACAACTTTCAAGGATTTAAATGTACAGCAGGCTCTTAAATCATTCGTTGCAGTTCAGGCTGATATAACTAAAAATAATGCTGTATCAAAAGCATTGAAAAAGAAATACAAAGTATTTGGACCGCCATATTTTGTATTTTTGACTCCTCAGGGAAAGCAGATACAGCAGATGAGCATTGCAGGGATGATAAATGCTAAAGATCTTATTCAGCATTTGAATATAGTCACTACTGTTTACGGTTCACAAAAATAAACTGTAATCAGATATTAATATTTCATTTTAGAATTTTATTCTATAAATGAATTAAACAAATTAATGAAAGGGATAGGAGTCCAATATGAAAAAGATTGCTACATTAATCGGTGTATTGACGGTTGGAGCATTAATAAGTACTTCAATGTTTGCAAGCCCTCAGCTTGGAAAAAGAGATGTAAACTTAAGATATGGTCAGGCTAAAGTTTTTGTAGAGCAGACCAATAATTGCATAGGTAATTTAAATGCTAAAATAGTAATAGTTGATTTCTTCGATTACAACTGTCCTGATTGCCGTGCTATCAGTAAATACTTAACTAACCTCGTTAAAGAAAATAAAAATATTAAAGTAGTTTTTGTCGATTATCCAAAATTAGGTCCAACATCTACTTTTGCAGCAAAAGCCTGTTTAGCTGCAATGGAACAGAATAAATACCCTGAACTTCATGATGCTATAATCAATGCAAAGAGACATTTAACAGATGCTGAAGTTTATGCTATTGCTAAAAAACAGGGCCTCGATGTTGCTAAACTTAAAACAGCTGTTAATTCAAATGAAGTTAATGGTCAGTTACTAAATAATTTAGTAACAGGTACTCAGCTTAACATTAAATATGTCCCAACTATTTTAATGGCTAAACTAAATACAGAAAACAAGAATGGTAAAATTACTTTTGTTGCACCTGAAAAAGCTATGTTAATTCTTATGAATACACATCAGGAAACAAAAGCTGCTATTCAAAAACAGATAAAAATATTTAGTGCTGAATAACATATTTAGAAATTTACCAGTCGCTTTATATTATAAGCGACTGCTTAAATATAAATTATTAAAAAAAATTTAAGGGAGTAGTTTTCTGAAAATGAAAAAAATTGTAAGTTTAATTAGTATTTTAACTGTTGGAGTATTCTTAAGCATGTCTATGTCTGCAGCAACACAGGTGAAACACAAAACTATAAAATTAACAAAACAACAAGCTCAGCTGTTTATGAAGGAAGATGGTACCTGTATTGGTAACTTGAAAGGAAAAATTGTAATTGTTGATCTATTTGACTACAATTGTTCCGACTGTAAATTCATCAGCCATTATTTAGATCAGCTTGTTAAAGAAAATAAAAATGTAAAAGCAGTTTTTGTGGATTATCCTTTGCTTGGACCTTCGTCCACGATGGCCGCCAATGCAGCTTTAGCCGCAAACTTACAAAATAAGTATATGCCGTTTCATAATGCATTGATAGCTGCTAAAGCTCATAGATTGTCAGATGCTCAGGTTAGTGAAATAGCTAAAGATGTCGGTCTTAATGTTCCAACATTAATGAAAGATATGAATTCACAAAAAGTAAAAGATGAACTGCTTAATAATATTCTTATTGCAAAACAGTTCAAACTCCCTTTTGTGCCTATTGTTATGATGGCAAAACTTAAGGAAAATCCTAAGACTAAAAAACTTGAAGTTCCAAAAACGGCATTTCTAGTTTTGACAGATTCACACTTAGAGGTAAAACAAGCTATACAAAATGAAGTTAATCAGCTGAATGCTGATTGATATAAAATTTATATAAATTTGGTAAAAGCCGTTTTTAATAAAAAACGGCTTTTTTCTTCTGCTCTGTTTATTACAAACAGCTTAAAGTGTATATTAACATCAACTTTCTACTAAGAACAATCAACGTTAAATACGATAAATAAAAATGCATAATAAACCGCTTTCAATATTAAATGATTATTTCAATCATAAAGAATTCAGAGGCAATCAGGAAAAAATAATCGATAGAATCTTAAATGAGGAAAATGGACATTCATTGGTTATTATGCCCACAGGAGCCGGTAAATCATTATGTTATCAGATACCTGCATTATGCCTTGGTGGAGGTACACTTGTAATAAGTCCATTAATTGCCTTGATGCAGGATCAGGTTGACTCTTTGAAAAAGATAAACATAAAAGCGAGTTTTATAAATTCTACTGTACCAAAAGATAAGAGAACTAAACGGTTGAATGATTTTGTAAAAGGAAATACTAAACTTTTATATGTGACTCCGGAACGTTTTAAAAAACAGGACTTCTGTTCTAAAATAATCAAAGCAAACATATCTCTTCTTGCTATAGATGAAGCCCACTGTATCTCATCATGGGGACATGACTTCAGACCTGATTACAGTCGTATTTTTGAATTCAGAAAATTGATTGGTGATCCAGTTACAGTTGCACTTACTGCTACAGCAACAAAAGTAGTGCAAGATGATATTATAAAAAGAGTTGGATTAAAACCGGATGAGATGAAAATTTTTCATCAGGGAATTAAAAGACCTAACTTGCGGCTTGAAGCTAAAGATGTTCTGGATGATGATGAAAAAATTAATGAAATAATATCTTTGACTAAAAAAACAGCTGGAAGCGGAATTATATATTTTGCTTTAATTAAAACTCTGGAGCAATTTTCTGAAATATTATATAATGAAAAAATACCTCATCTGATCTATCATGGGAAACTTCCTGCAAAAGACAGAAAAACAATTCAGAATAGTTTTATGAACGGGAAAGATAAACTGGTACTTGCTACAAATGCATTTGGAATGGGAGTAGATAAGCCGGATATTCGTTTTGTTATTCATGCAGAAATACCTGGGTGCATTGAGTCATATTACCAGGAAATAGGCAGGGCAGGGCGTGACGGTAACGCGTCTACATGCTTACTGCTTTACAATCAGGACGACATAATGATTCATATGGATTTCATCAGGTGGTCAAATCCTGAGCCTAATTTCTATATTCAGCTTTTTGATGTATTAGAAAATGATATTGAATCTGCTAATAGTTTTGGTATTGATTATCTTAGAGAAAAACTTGTCTATAAAAATCGAAAAGATTTTCGACTGGAAACAGCTTTGGGGATGTTTGAACGGTACGGTGTGATTGAAGGCTGTGTGCAGCATAAAGATCTTCGTCTCATCGGTGATCTTCCTGCACAATTAATAGATGAAGAACGATTTGAAGAAAAAATTTTAAATGACAGAAAGAAACTATTATCAATTGTCGAGTATTTTAGAAAAGAACAGTGTCGTCGTATTTCAATAGAAGAGTATTTTGGTTTTTCTAACGAGCAACCATGCGGCAACTGTGATAATTGCTGATACAGTAGGGTTTAGTGATTATAAATATTACTCAAATATTTTTAAACAGAATATGAAATGTTCTCCTCAGGAGTTTATAAAATCAGATTACTACATTTCTCACTTTGCTAAAGGATAGTTTTAATATTAAGCTGTTTGACTTAGTTCAAAATTTTAGATTCAACAATCTGGTCAAAAAAGAATTCAAGGTGTTCACTGCACACAGCGCTTGAATGCGGCGTTACTATTACATTCGGAAGACTCCATAGTTCTGAAGTATCAGGCAGAGGTTCTTCATTAAATACATCAAGACCGGCAGCTTTTATTTCACTATTTTTAAGTGCCCAGATTAGATCACTTTCCTTATAGCAGTTACCACGTCCGAAATTATAAAAACAGGCACTGCTTTTCATAATGCTAAAATATTCCTTTGTAAAAATGTTGTCTGTGTTTTTGTTGGCAGGCAGTACTACAATTACGTGGTCTGCATTCGGTAAATATTGCCGTAATTCTCTGAAAGTTATAATTTTATTTGCAAATATGTCTTTACCGGGTGCTATATTCCTTTTTACTCCGACAATATTTGTACCAAAGACTTTAAGAACTTCAGCACATAGTTTGCCTATAGTACCGTATCCTATTATTAAAACAGTCTGTTTACTCAATGTCCTGATTTTACTAAAATAACCTTTATCCCATTTTTTTATTTTTTTAAACTTGAGAATAGTATCAATTTCGTTTTTAAAATATAGAATCATTCCCAACAGTGATTCCCTAATAATAATTCCTGGAAAATTTCCATGTATAATCTTTACTCCGCTGTACTGATCTTCCTCAACCCATTCTTTTCCAGTCATAGGATTCAGTATCAGTTCAAGCTTTTCGGCTATTTTGTACCACTGTTTTTTAAAATACCATGTCATTACTATGTGAGCTTCCGGCAGTAGGTTCAAAAATTGATTTTGATCTTTGACTGACTCTATAAAATAATCAGTACCATATATATTTTGAAGGTAATCAATATTTTTCTGAGTTATTCGAAATGCCGGTATATCCTTATGATTCAGCCAGATCATAATTGTTTTTCGAATAGACATAATGTGATTCCTTATTTTATATATTATAGAATTTCTATATGCAGTGAAACATGTCTGGATTGTTCATATTTGCTAATTATAGGTTACTATTTACTGATTTTATAAATGACTTCATCCAGATAGGTATTATTCATCGTTTTTACTATTTCTTCTCTAAAGATAGTTCCTCCGAGAGATTCAGGAATTTTTCTGCTTGGAATATTTTTTTTATCTACAGGATATATCAGATAATCAAACTCAATATTTTCTTTACACCAATCAATTAAGGTTTTGATAGCTTCCTGCCCATATTTGTTTCCGTGAGCACTTTTTTTCAACCATATTCCAAGTTCAGGTGTATCAGGTGTTTCTTTGATATGTAAACCGCAGCATCCAAGAAATTCACTGTTATATTTTTTTGTAATTGCTAAAATCAATTCTGAATTTGTTTTCATATTGTTTATAGAATTATTAATGAACTCTAATGTTTCATCTATTTTATCAGCCGGTTTGGGGTACATAAAACGGGTGATTTCTTTACTGAATTCATGAAATATTGTTTCTGTAAAATTATTTAACCTAGATTGCAATACTATTCTTTTTCCTTCGATAATAGTTGAAGTGAAATCTATTATTTTATTTTTCAGTATAAAACTTTTTATTTTTGTCCCTGTCATTTTGTCTTCCCCATTGATTTTTCAAAATTACTTATTCTTTGGTAGAATAAGTTTTAAGGTATACTACTAATTAGACTACTATAGCTCATTAAACAAGTTTTTATATAAAATTTTAATATCTGGTTCAACTGTGTACTTATTGCAAATTTCTTTGAAAATATGAATAATATCCTGTTGGAAGTCGTTTTTATATTTTAAATTGTTTATTCCTATTGATTTTAAGCTGCTTTTAATTTCTTGAAGCAGGTCCAGTGCATTTTCAGTTTTATTGCATAACTGTTTTAAAAGACTCTTGTGTATAAGTCTTAAAATCTTATACCATTGAGGCCTGTTTGGCAAATAAAAAGATTCGACTTTCATTCTTATGATTTCTTTAGCTAAGATAAAATTATTATCAAATTTTTGAAGTATAACAGAATCATTAAGTTCGTCTGCTGTTATTGTTTGTTTTATATCAAGATCTATACTTAGATTATTCCTATAAATCAATATCAAACTCCCTTTAGGTCTTTCTGTGAAATTAGTCATCACTGGTATGCTGTATTCGGAAATAATCTGATCTATGTCATTACTTCTTGTGCTGCCTAAAATAATCAGGTCTATATCTGAATGTTTCTTTGCAGATCCATTAGCCAGCGAGCCTTTTAAAATTAATGACAACTTTTTTTTATGACAAATATTGCTAATATATTCGATATAATTTTTAAAGTAATCATTTGGATAATTTATAGTAACCAAAGTAATTATCCTTTTCTATAGTTTTTTTTGTTATGTTAATTTCTCTGTTTAGCATTGATCAGGCTTTGCTTTTTAGATTCCTCTGCAAATAACTGCAGTTTTTTATAAGATGCATTTAATGGTACTGCACATTCAGGGCCAAGAATATCAACATTATTTCTGATTTTTTCTGCAACATCCTCAACTATCATTTTTTTATTCCCATTTAGGATAATTTCCAGGTTACTTGTACCGCCCATAAGAGACAATTTGCTTCCTGCAAGTTTTCTTGCTTCTGAAGATGGCACTTTTGAATCAAAATGGAAGCATTCAATGCCTGTACTGGAAATATATCCAATTCGATCGGACGTGTCTCCGCAAATATGCAATATTAGTTTTGCGGGTATAGATTCATGAAACTCGGAGTGTATGTCCTGTATGAAATCACGGTAGGCGTCAGGTGAACAGAGGTCGCGTGTGCAATGGTCGGCAAGAGTTAGTGCATCTGCTCCGGCATCCAGCTGGGCTTTTGCGAAAGTAATTGTAATTACTTTTAATTTATGTAAAATTCTCTTTACAGCATCTGGATCTGTTAAGGTTGCCATTAGAAACTCCTGGACACCATAGATGTGATAAGCCAGTGTCCAGGGGCCAAATACCTTACCTATAACAGCGACTTCATCCTGAAATCGTTTTTTTAAGAGCGATATAGCTTTAAGTGGGGCAACACAGGACGGTTTTGTTAGAAAGTTGGATGAAAAGTTGATATCTTCATTTATGTCAGAGATCAAAGAACCGTGAGAATCAGGCATCCTATATTTATCTCCCAAGTTTACTTTACAGCCGAGAGCAGCACACTCATGCCAAACACTAAAAAGCGGCATTACATTATCTAAACCTAATTCTTCATGACCTGCAGCAGCCAGAGTCGCCATTGTACTCCCATCTAGATGAACTTCAGGGAAAAAGGCATCTACTTTTTCCATCAGGTCAGTCGTCACTACAGATGTCGCACTCCCAACTGCTGCGCGTGGTGTTTTTTCTTTAACGATACTAGCTAGAAATATATCTCTTGGTTTCATATTAAAACTCCTATTCTTTCGTTAAAAGCTTATATTCACAAGACTAACGATATCAGCTCATATGAAATAATATATTCTAAAATCTTACAATCTGATCAATCTGTTTGCTGCTTCTTCAATAGATTTAGTTGATCTGCAGAAGGCAAACCTGATTGATTTATCTCCGTAACTGCCGATTTTATAGAAATTATCACCTGGTACAGATGCAACGCCAATCTGTTTTATAAGATATTCAGATGCTTCCATCGGTGAAAGTTCTTTTAAAATAGGTACGTTTGAGTAATCTGCAAAAAGGTAATATGATCCTTCAGGAAATATCACATCAAAACCTTTATCTTTAAGGGCCGTAATAAGTTTTGTACAGCAGCTTTTATATTTTGACGGAAGTTTACTGTAAAATTCATCTGGCATTTTCAGAAGTTCAACTGCACCTTTTTGTAATGGCGTAGGGGCCTGCATAACCATAGTATCATGTATCCCGCGCAGTTTAGATGTATACTCTTCAGGCGAAATAACCCAGCCTATTCTCCAGCCGGTTGAATTACCTGTTTTGGATATTGAATTAACTACAAAAGTTCTTTCTCTCATTCCTTCAAAGGCAGCTATGCTGTAATGTTTTGTATCAGTGAATAGAATATGTTCATAGATTTCATCACTAATGATATTAATGTCATGTTTTTTACATATTCTGCAGATTTCTTCTATCTCTTTACATGTAAAGACTTTTCCTGTAGGATTATGGGGAGTATTAAAGATAAACGCTTTGGTCTTATCAGTGATACTGTTTTCAAATTCTTCAAAGTCAAAATCCCATGCTGTTTTTTCACCATTTTGTCTCAGTGTAATATATTTAGGTACTATACCTGAAAAAAGCGCCTGTGATGGATACATTTCATGGAAAGGTTGAATCACTATAACCTCATCACCTGGATCACATATTGTCTGCATAACAATGAAGATACCTTCTGTAGCACCTGATACAATTGTAATTTCTTTCTCAGGGTTTGGTTTGTACCCCTGAAATCTCTCAGTATAATCAGCAACTGCATCTCTCATTTCAACAAGACCGAACGGATAGCTGTATTGGTTATAAACATCTTCTTTACCCTGGAGCTGAGAAATAATATCTTTAAGAGATATTTTCATAAAATCTTCAATGTTATATCCAAGTTCTTCTGCTATATTCGACATTGTTAAAGTTTCAATAGCTCTTGCTCTGTTTTCAGTACCTCCTACTGCTGCTTTAAATAAACCCCAGAGCATTTCGAATATTATCGGGCGGTCAGTAAACCCCTGTGATAAATTGATAGCTTTATGTTCATTTGCCATGCGGGTCATCAGACGTATAATTGATTCTTTTGGTAGGTTTTTTTCACTCATCTTACATGTTTTCTCAATTAAATATTTAACAAAGTTTAAAAATAATACGGCAATATCGATTTTAAATATAGCTTTAATTCCTGTTTTTTAAAATAAAACAATAATTAAAGTCTCTAGCATTGTCTTTAATTTAAAGATTAATTTGAATATAATTATTGTTATATTTTTAGTTTCAATTAAATTAATAATTTACTGTTTTGTATTTTGAAAACTTATATATTTTAAAGAGAACCATATTATGAAAATTGATAATAAAACTACTGAAAAAGTCCTTGAGATTTTAAATGAAGAAATAGTTCCTGCAAAAGGATGTACTGAGCCTATAGCTATTGCCCTTGTTGCAGCAATAACGGTTGAAAAATTAGGTAAAAAACCTGATGGACTTAATATTTATGTATCAGGAAATATGATAAAAAACGTTAAAAGCGTTGTTGTTCCCAACAGTGGCGGTATGGTCGGCATTAAAGTAGCTGCTGCAATGGGCGCTATAGCCGGAGACCCTAAAAAAGAACTTATGGTTATCAGTGATGTAACCAAAGGTGAGATGGAAAAAGTCAGAGAGTTCATGGATAATTGTCCAATTAATGTGATACATGAAAAAAATGATATAAAACTTTATGTACGTGTTGAAGCTACTGCCGGGAAAGAGTCTGCCAGTGTGGAAATAAAGCATATTCATACAAACATTACTAAAATAGAGAAAAATGGTAAAGTTATCCTGAATCAGGCATGCAACGATGCAGATTTTAATTCCCCTTTAAGCGACAGACAGATTTTATCAATTGAACTTATTTACAATTTGGCTAAAACAATTGATCTCTCTTTAATAAATCCAATGTTCAGTAAGATTGTTGAACTTAATTCAAAAATTGCAGAAGAAGGCCTTAAAGAAACTTACGGTATAAATATAGGAAGCTGTATCGCTAAAAATATTGAAAGAAATATTTACGGAGATGATCGCAGAAACAGATGTGCGAGTTATACTGCAGCTGGCAGTGATGCCAGAATGAGCGGCTGCCCTCTTCCTGTAATGACTACAAGTGGAAGCGGTAACCAGGGTATGACAGCATCTCTTCCTATTATCAAATATTGTCATATGAGAAAATACAGTGAAGGAAAAATGATCCGAACTCTCTTTTTCTCTCATTTAGCAACTATTCATATCAAAACAAATGTTGGGAGATTATCAGCACACTGCGGTGCTGTCTGTGCAGCAGCAGCAGTAAGTGGAGCTCTTGTTTTTGTTCAGGATGGAGATTATGATGCTGTGGCTGATGCTATAATAAATACTTTGGGTAATATTTCAGGATTAATCTGCGATGGTGCAAAAGCTTCATGTGCCATGAAAATAGCAACTGGTATATATGCTGCTTTTGATGCAGCGACATTGGGGTATCATCATGATGTTTTAAATAGTGGTGATGGTATTATTGGTAAAGGCGTGGAACAAACAATAAAAAATATTGGCGAATTGTCACAAGCGGGCATGCAGAAAACAGATGAAGTTATTTTAGAAATAATGACAAAATAGTTTTAATAACTTTAAGATTATTGAACTAAGCTCTTCCTTATATAGAAATGGAAGAGCTTTTTGTTATCTGAGGTTATCAAGTAAATTACCATACCGCTCTATTTATGTCTTGTTTTGATATAGATTGACAAATTTACAAGTTAAAATCTACACATGCTGTACGATAACTTCTTTATAGTGAATGTAATATTTTAATAGGCATGATATATTATTTAATTAAAGATTCGCATATGTAAAATATTCTTATAAATTCTTTTAATCGAATATACCGGGTTTTGCATATTAAACAGTTAATCTGAATTTAAAGGAATATATAAATTTTGTTTACAACAATTAAAAGAAAAATAAAAAATCTCCTCCATAGCGGAGAGAAAAAAAAGAGCCAGTCAAAACAGACTGGAACCAGAGCAGTATCGCATTCAAAAACAAGAAATACTTTTGATCAAACTACAAAGCAATATCCTAATAAACGAGTACAGCCTAAAAAAAAATCACCTACATCAAATGTAGCTAAGAAAAAGAGTACAAAAAACTATTCGACACATGTACCGCATAAACCCAAGCCGCTTGTAATGCCCGAGTTAAAAGAAGTTCCCAAAGTTGATGGTGAAACAAGATTCAGTGATTTCGATATACAGAAAGAAATATTATGCGGACTGCAGAGCTCAAAATTTAAATATTGCACAGAAATTCAGAGAGAATGTATACCGCATCTCCTTCTTCAGAAAGATATAGCTGGAAAGGCTCAAACTGGAACTGGGAAAACGGCTGCTTTTCTTATTTCTATTTTTTCTCATTTATTAAAGAATCCACCAAAATACAGAGCACCCGGCATGTGCAGAGTCTTGATAATTGCACCTACTCGTGAACTTGCAATACAAATATATAAGGATGCTGAAGCACTTGGTAAATATTGTGGTTTTAACAATCTCGTAGTGTATGGAGGCACAGGATATAAAAAACAGCAGATGGCGCTTCAGAAACCAATAGATATTCTTGTCGGCACCCCCGGCAGGCTGCTGGATTATTCCAGCAGTAAATGTTTGAAACTGAATAAAACGGAAATTTTTGTAATTGACGAAGCTGATAGAATGCTTGATATGGGATTTATTCCAGATGTAAGGCGAATAGTAAATCAACTCCCGTTTCCTGGTAAAAGGCAGACTATGCTTTTCAGTGCAACTTTATCAGTAGAGGTTATGCGCCTTGTTAAAAACTGGCAGGTTGAGCCGGTTATGATTGAAGTCCAGCCTGATCAGATTGTTGCAGAACCTATAGAACAGCTGTTTTACAGCGTAATGCAGAAAGACAAAAATGCTTTACTATTATGGCTCCTTGAAAATGAAGAAGTCACAAAAACTTTGATTTTTGTGAATAGACGTGATTTTACTCAGAAGCTAAAAAACTTTCTGATTAGAAATAATAAAGCTGTAGATGTACTATCCGGTGATATTCCTCAAAATAAAAGAGAAAAAATTCTTGGCAGTTTCAGGAAAGGCAGAGGTAATATATTAATAGCCACCGATGTTGCATCAAGGGGAATACATGTTGATGATGTCAGTCATGTTATTAATTATGACCTTCCAGAAAGAGCGGAGGATTATATTCACAGAATAGGAAGAACAGGGCGTGCCGGTAAAAAAGGGAAATCTATTAGTTTCCTCTGTGAATACGGTTCTTATATAATGCATGATATTGAAGAGGCTCTTGAAACTGAAATAAAAAGTATTCAGCCTGAACCATATATGCTTGAAAGAAAACGAAGCCAGAACAGCGTAAAAAGAAATTATTCAGGGGAAAAAAAAGCATAAAGCAAAACCTTTAAAGGTACAATAATGTTACTTATTTAAAGTGTTGATTTACTTTATCTTGTATTAATGTATATAAAAATATTACCTGCTTACCTCAATTAATTTTTCTTTTACATACAACCGCCACTTTTCCATATCTTCTTCAGTAAGGTCAGGGGGGATTTTAATGCTTTCACCTGCAACTAAATCCATTTTGCAAAATGGTTTTGGTATTCGAAAATTATCCCAGCTTTTCAGCTCCCAGTATTTTGATGCATTAATTCCCAGCGGTAGAATAGGAAAGCCTGTTTTAGACGCAAGTATTATAGGTCCCATACTCATTTCATATTTTGGACCTCTGGGACCGTCAGGTATTAGGCTTAAATTATCACCGCTTTTTAATACAGTTAAAGCTTCAAGTAATGCAGTACCGCCTCGCTTAGAAGTAGATCCTCTGACACATCTGACACTGAACTGTTTCATCAGGTCCACAAAATATTGTCCATCTCTGGAGGCGCTTACTAAAGCAAATGTTCTCTTTCTAAATTTTTTTTTGATCATAGCTGCTAAGTAAAGTATTCTATTGTGCCATGTTACAGTTATATACGGAAGTTTATCTATATTAAAGCAGTTATAAGGATCAATTAAACGAGTTCGAATAAATATAATTTTATACCCTTTTATTATTAGTGCTAAAGTCATGTATAATACAGTTGGTAAATTTTTTACTTTCTTAAATGATTTATTAATTTTTTTCATATTTTGATAGTTTATTTTAAAATGTTATGACTATTTAAATATTTGAAATTAGGATAAAATTGGGTGTCGTATAGTTAATGCAGATAGGATGTTCTATTACTTTTTCAAATATTGTCAAGTTTTATGCTTTTGTTTACTTCGGTCTATAAAAAGCACCTTTTACTATTATACAATATATTTGGTTTTCAAGGAATTGTTTAATTTCTGTCAGATATTAATAACATGTAAATAGCTTATTTCTTGGATTTGTAAGCACTAATTTTTTATTAAAGCTGTGAGAATTGAACTGAAACCTATCAGAAGAAGTATTGCGTAAACAATTATACGCATGGCACTTTTAGGCAGTTTATTTCCTATCGGAATACCGATAAATGCAGAAATTATCACTACAGGCACTAAAAGCAGTCCTGTATAGATACTGATTATTATTTTATTACCGAATATGAAGTATAAAGATATTAGCTGTATCGGAATTGATATTAGAAATACGGAGAACAGATATGCTCTGTATTTATCTACACTCCATTTTTTTGAGAGGGCCCATACTGCAAGTATCGGACCGCCCATCCCTGATATTCCTGAGATAAAACCGCTTATTGTAAAGGCGATTAATGACCAGAACCAGTGGAGTGAATTATAAGATTTTATTTTTAATATTAATAATATAAAAACAATTAGACACAGTATTGCTCCTACAATCAGTTTAATTTCATCGGTGCCCAGTGTTATCAGTTTGTGTAAAGTTATTAATCCGCAGATGTAGCCTGCTGTACCGAGAATATTAGTATATATTGTTAGTTTCCACGGAACAGATGCTTTAATTTTTCCAGTTCCTACAATTGCCTGAGAAAACGAACAGATCAGTATTATTACAATTACGCTCTGCAGTGGGAGGCCAGTTAGTACCAGTAAAGGAGTGGCGAATAGAGCCAGAGCAAAACCGACTGTGCTCTGTATAATAGATGAAACTGCAATAATAGCAGTGACAAGAAGTATTAGAGTTATGTGCATAAAAATTTTATATTTTCAATTCGAAGGTTACCAAGGAAAGAAATCACTCTTGTAATTAATAAAAATACTAATGATATTATAGCTGCAGCAACAATTTTGTTTCTAGTTAATTTTTCCATATACCCTTAATTATTCAGCAAAACTTAGGCAAATCTTCAGTTTAACTGGAGAATTAAACTAAGTTTGATATTTGACTCTTTTTACAAGTTAGCTTTTCGAAGTAGGGGCATTTATTGCAGTTTATTTATTAGTCAGCATTTCTTTCGCATGTTTTTTTGCCATGAAACTTCCTCCTAGCATCCTTGCCAGTTCATCAATTCTATCATTTTTATTTAACACGTTTATGCTTGTAAATGTTCTGCCGTCAATTACAGATTTAGAAACGCTGTAATGGGAATCGGCAAAAGATGCCACCTGAGCTAAATGGGAAATACAGAGAATCTGATGCTGTTTTCCTAGTACAAGAAGTTCCTGACCTACCTGTCCGGCTATTTCTCCTCCAATATTAGCATCAATTTCATCAAAGATAAGTGTTGGTATTGAATCTGCATTGGAAAGAACAGTTTTTATGGCCAGCATTACTCTGGAAAGTTCTCCGCTGCTTGCTACGTTTCTTAGTGGACCAAGCTGTTCTCCTGGATTGGCAGAGAACTGAATATCAATTTTATCTGTACCGGTTGAAGAAGGGACTGTTTTTTCATATTTAATAGAGATAGCCGATTTTAAAAATCCAAGTTTATGCAGTTTCGCAATCGTCTGTTTAATAAACTCATTACCGATTTTTTTTCTTTTAAATGAAAGATCCTCAGCCAGGGAATTATATTTAGAATTGCTTTCCTCAAGCTTTTTTCTAAGTTCTTCCTGTGTATACTCAAAGTTCTCAAGTTCTTCAAGCTTATTGACAGCTTTTTTAAGGCTGATATATATATCATTTATTGTCGGACCGTATTTTATTTTTAGGGTAGAAACGGCATTCAACCTATCTTCAATGTTCCTTAATTCATTTTCATCAAGTTCAATGTTTGAACTATAATCTTCCATGTCATAAGCAAGTTCTTTAATCTGCTCTGTCAGAGAGTGTATATTGTCACTGAATTTACTAAAACTGTCATGATCAATTTTAAGGTAGTTCGAAAAATCTCTGTTTAGCTGAGTAAGTGTATTAAATACAGATTCTTCTGAATCATAGAGTCGGCCGTAGCTGTTGGAAATCAGTTCAAGAATATTTTTAGAGTTAGCTGCAATGCTGTATTTTTTATTAAGCGTTTCATCTTCGTCCTGCTCAGGAGAAACAGATTCAATTTCGTTTATTAGTCTTTTCAGGTATTCAGCTTCAATTGCATCCGGGAGTTTATCTTTAAGTTCAAAAATTTCTTTTTCGATTTCTCTGATATACTGATAGAGTTTTAAACATTCTCTTTTTAGAGGCAGCAGGTTTCCGAATATATCGAGAAATTCAAGCTGTTTTGAGTGTTTCAGAAGTGATTGATGTTCTGTAGGTCCATGGAAATCAACCAGCAGTTCCCTTAATTCATTCAAAATGGGTAGTGTAACACTTATGTCGTTTACGAAATTTCTACTTGAGCTTTGAGTAATAACTTTGCGTATTATAATGCTGTCATCTGAAAATGGCAGACAGTATTTATCTAATAAATTACTGAACTTAGCTTTATCTGAGGCCGGAATTTTAAATCCTGCGCTTAAATCGCACCTGGCGGCATCTTTTCTAATAACAGATTTATCAGCTCTTTTGCCCAGTAATAGTGAAATGGCGTTTATAATAACTGTTTTGCCGGCACCGGTTTCACCTGAAATTATATTAAGTCCTTTTTTAAATTCAATTTCTGCATCCTGTACAAGAGCCAGATTGTTTATTTTTAGCCACTCTATCATATTAACAGATTTCCCGTTAAATTAATGTTTTTATTAATATAACATTAATTTTTGATATAAAAGTTTATATTTCTTAAATTTATAGAAGCTAAAAATCTATCCCATCCGCTATAA
The DNA here is from genome assembly GCA_036011305.1 of Victivallales bacterium. GTDB lineage: Bacteria > Verrucomicrobiota > Lentisphaeria > Victivallales > GWF2-38-69 > DASCNA01. The sequence continues at coordinate 4,539 of DASCNA010000278.1, read as the reverse complement.
GCTCTTTGGGTGCTGATAAATTCACTAACATCTTTTTTGGCCAGTTTCTTAGGTATTCCAAATCTTAAACCCAGCAATTCAGGGCTTGTATTTTCAGAGACTATCCAGTTGTTGTTTAGGTAACTCCATCTGTTCTGCATATAATAAAATCTATCAATTTTAAATCTGTTTCTACCGGATTTAGGTGGATTTATCCTTTGTTCATGTACACATCCTGTTGCTAATGAAAACGCTATTAACAGAATAGCATAGAAAATTTTTCTCATGAATTTTCTCCTAGAGCTGTTTATCATATTAATTAATACAAAACATTTAACTTTTAGTTATAATTATATAAGATAATAATTTTATAACATGAAATTATTAAAAATAATTATTCGAAGTTTTAGATACGGAGTAATAGAAATATGACTATTAAAATTTTAAAAATAAAGGTTAATTTATTTTGTTTAGTTGGTGTACTATGTATTTTTGCCGCCTGTTCAGGTGGAGGTAATGATGCTAAGAAAAATTTAAGTGATCTTGAAAGCGCTGAGAAAAAGCTGGAAAGTAAAATGTTTGGAAACTTAAATCCAAAAAATCATATCAAAGATATAAGACAGTATGTTTTATACGGAGATGATATCAACTTATCAAAAGATGAAATTACATTAATACAAAATACTAAACCGAGAATCATCAAAAACAATAATAAAATGGAGTACTGCTTCTTCTGGGTCGTTCCTAATGGTTCAATAATAGAAGTTATTACAACTCCGCCTCCTGCATGTGACCCAATAGTCGCAAATAGAAGCGATAGAATTCGTTTCCCCTAGTTTGATAAATATTCTGGTTTATAAATTTCTGCAAGGGGGCGATAAAAACTGCAACTCTCCCCTGCAGTTTCAGGATGTTTTAATTATTAAACAACAGTAATCTGTAACCAGTTATTATTATAGAGAAGCTACATGTTTAAAAGTTCTATTATTTCATCAGGAAATTTTGGTCTGCCAGTTGCTGTAGATAGACAAGTAGCAGTGATAGTACCTAAAGCACATTTTCTATTATCTGACTTTCGAATAACTTCCTGCTCAAAAATCAATCTTATTTTACCGGCCGGCTTAAGCTTACAGGTCACCAGATATTTATCTCCCGCAGTGAGGGGTGATTTATATTTTATATTTGCTTCTGAGACTACTAAATTGTAACCTTTGTTATGTAAATCAGCAAAATCAAGCCCAAGATTTTTTATATGCTTGTGCCTTGTATGAGCCATATAAATAAAATAATTAGAATTATTTACAATGCCTTGTAAATCAGTTTCGTTATCTCGTACTTCATCTTCGTAGATGTACTGCTCATTAATATCCATTTTTTAATTATTCCTTTATGTTAATGTAATTATGTAACTTTATGTCATTTATTATCAATAAATTTTGATTTTGATTTTGAATATTTTCATTTCTTATAATATAATAGTCGAGAATTAATATAAACTTCTTTTTAAAATTAAGATAAATAATATATATATTTATTGCATATAACTTAACTCTGAGAAAATAATTTATGGAGCTTACTGAAAATATAAAAAGAAAAAGAAAAAAATCTGCAGCAAAAACTGAAAAGAAAGTTAGCACAGCCTCATCATATATGGGGTCTAACTCTACACTAAGTTCATATTTTAGGCAAATTTCTAAATCTTCACTTCTTACTGCTAAGGAAGAAGTAACTCTTATGAACCAGTATTTTGATAATTCAGATAAAGCTAAAGATTTATTATATCAGATAGGGTTTATTGCAGATGAACATTTGAAAATTATAGATATTTCTTATGAATCCATATATGAAATAGAAAGAGCTTTTACTACAAGTGTCAGAAATAAGAACATGCAGTCAGTGGTTCATATTTTTTCAGATTTACCAGCTTGGAAAGAAGAAATAATTAGAGCCAGATCTGAATTATATGAGGTGTGCTTTACACCTGAAGTTGAAAAAACAGAAAAGTTAAGAAATCATTTAGGTAAAATTTTATCCAAGCACAAGGTCGTATCTGAGACGGTAGAAGAGTGGCATGATGTTGCAATTCAATATTCAAAGCTGTTTAAATCCACTTCAGAAGATGAACCTGTTGATAAGGATGAATTGAGGCGTAAAGTTTTAATGTCTGACAGTGAATATATTGAATGCGTTAAACAGATAACACTGGCAAGACATTTAGCCGGTAAAGCAAGAGAAGTAATTGTAGAAAGTAATTTAAGACTTGTTGTAAGTATTGCTAAAAAATTTAAAAACAGAGGTGTCCCTTTTATTGACCTTATTCAGGAAGGAAATATCGGACTGATGAAAGCCGTAGATAAATTTGACTGCTCAAAAGGTTTTAGATTTAGCACATATGCAACTTGGTGGATAAGGCTGTATATCAGAAGAGCAGCTGAAAGACAGGGAAGAATTGTCAGGATTCCAACTCATATGCTTGAAACAATTAATAAAATGTTTTTAAGAGAACAAATATTCATAAGAGAAAACGGTTATGAACCTACTATTGAAGAGCTTGCTAAGACATTGGAGTTGACAGTTGAAAGAGTTAGAGCTTTACGGAAAATGGCAATGCAACCACTATCTTTACAGGCATCACTTTCATCAGATGAAGATGACAAAACTTCTCTTGAAGATATTTTAGAATCATCTATTAAAGACCCAGCCAAACAGGCAATGCATGCATCTCTTCAGGAAATTTTTAAAAAGGTACTCTCTACTTTAATGGAGAGAGAACAGCTTATTTTGAAGATGCGCTACGGTATTAATGACGATAAACCTAAAACTTTAGAGGAAGTAGGCAAATACTTTCATCTTTCCAGAGAACGTATTAGACAAATTGAAGTTAAAGCAATTCAGAAATTGAAAAAAATAGCTTCCAAGATGTAATTTGTTTATGTTACGATATCTCTAAATTAAAAACGAAGATTTTTCTATATAGGATTTAACTATACCTGTTCTTAATCCGTGGCTTGTAATCTGAAAATGTTTTGCTTCGAGTTGTTTAAGTATAATTGAAAGTATATTTATTCCTGTTGGAAATGAATCAGCTCTTTCAGGTTCCATGCCTGCTACTTTTTTTCGTGAAGTTAAATTTAGTTTGCAGAGTTTTTTAACATTCTTCTCCAACTCTTTACAGTTATAAAGTCTCTTGTCAACATGTTGTCTGTTATATTGTATCTGTTTTGCTGCTATATTAGCGTACATAGATAAAGTATTACCTGAGCAGATGATAATTGGTTTTCTTCCTTCAAGCCAGTGATTAATATCATTTGTAATTTTTTTAATTTGCTGGTTTATATATTTTTCTAACGGTGAACAGAAAGAGAAGATAGATTTATTTTTTGTTATGTTGTTTGGGAGAAAAAAACTGCCAATATCTAGAACATGATTGCCGACAAGCATATCCTTTGTTCCAAATGCAATATAAGTTTTGTCACCGCCTATTTCTAAATTTATTATGGGGTGCTCAGTTTTACTGAAGCTTGATAAAGCACCTTTATAAATATAATTAACTTCATCATTTTGTGTTAAGATATGAGGGAAAATATTGAGGGCTGTTTGGCATTTTACTAGAAATTCAGTTTTATTTATAGCATTACTGATTGAACTTGTTACGGTCAATATTATTTCATCAACATTCTCTTTTTGGGCTATATTTACTACCTCTGTGCAAATATTCAGAGTCCTGTTAATCGCTGTATTTGATAGATTATTGTTTTTGAGTAGACCTTCACCTAGTCTTGATATACCGCCAAATTCATTTAATATTTCAAATTCTCCTGTTTTTTTTGAAGACACTAACAGCAGCATAACAGAACTAATACCTATGTCTAAAACAGCTATTTTTTTGAGATCAGCCATGAATACCTAATTATAATTAATTTATTTTCATAATATTATAAATTTAGCTAAAATTAATCCTTATGTAATAGATAATAATAACATTGTTAGAAAAATAGTAAATTTATATTAATAATAAAATAGCAAATATGAGTTTTAATATTATAAAAAGACAAAGTGTTAGTGTAGATTAATAATGTTAAAACAGTATTAGAATTATAGCCGGAGTTAACTATGATAATTGTATTAAAACCAAATACGCCTGAAGCAAAGATTGATGAAGTTACTGAAATAGTTAAAAAACTTGGATATGAACCCAAAATAATAAAAGGTACTGAACATACCGTTATCGGTGCTGTTGGTGATGAGCATTTTCACCAATCTTTAGAGAGGTTAAAAAACTATCCCTATGTCCAGAATGTTCTACCTATTCAGAAACCATATAAACTTGCAAGCCGGGAATTCAGCAGTAAAAATACAATCGTAAAAATTGGCAAGGAATCTGTTGGCGGAGGTGAGTTCAGATTTATTGCTGGCCCGTGTGCCGTTGAGAGCTATGAACAGATGCATGCAGCTACAAAAGACATTGTTGAAGCAGGGGTAAATATAGTTCGCGGTGGAGCTTATAAACCCCGTACATCCCCATATGCTTTTCATGGATTAGGCGAAAAAGGTTTAGAA
>DASCNA010000277.1:0-8782 GCA_036011305.1 Victivallales bacterium | reverse complement strand
TATAGAAATTTAGTAATAACTAATAATTCAGGGGGATAATTATGGCTCAAGTAACAACAGGTGCAAATTCAGGAGAGGGAATACGAATATTTCCAACTAAAACAGATGTAATTAAAGCTTTTGTAATAATTATAATTGCTTTTGTCTTTGGTGGATTTCAAGCAGCTATTTTCGGTATGTTGACTGTTCCGGTATCAGGACATTTCGGTATCAGTGCTTCTATGATTGTATTCTATGATTCTTTTGGTATGTGGGGGCAAATCCTTGCAATGGCATTCGGTGGATTAGTAATTTCAAAAATAAAAGGCAAGAACACGCTTCTACTGGCAGGTATTATAATGATCATAGCATCGTTATGCGCTATAATATCGCCTAATATATACATTTATACATCTATGACATTTTTAGCTAACATTGCTACCGGTTTCATTCTAGTTTCTTGTTATTACATGGTGATGGGGACTGTTGGGAAGGGAGACTGTAGCGAAACACGGCTCAGTATTGCAGGAGCATTCTTCTCAATAGGTTATATGTTAAGTCCGCTTGCTATTGGCTTTATAGTAGCGAATCTTGGTTGGAGATACGTTTTCATAACCATCACTTCATTATTTGTGATATTCATTATTGCTTTATTGCTTCTTAACGTTCAGGAACTTGTTGACAAACATACAGCTGCCAAGCAAAAAGCCAAAAGTGAAGATAAAGCTGCAAAGAAAAAATTTATTACGGGTCCTTTAATAATAACAGCAATAGTATTTTTCATGTTACTTTATACTGAACAGATTATTTATTACTTTTCTCAACCTTATTTAATGCTCAACCTTAAGTTTGCCATTGAAATTTCTGGTACTGCTCTTTTTACATTTGGATTAACTCAACTCATAGGTAGATTTGTTATTGGTAAATATATACTGCCCAAAATGAAACCTTTTAAATATATCATAATCGCTGTTGTTATATATGCCATTCTAATGATTATATTTCTTAATTTAAGTACAATCGTTGCAGTTATGATAATTATGGCGTGTCTTGGGCTTGTTGATTCGTGTTTATATCCTACTATATTGGGTTATGGCTTAGATCAAATTGGAAATGCCAGTCCAAGAGCTACTTCATTCATGATTACAATTGGTTCGCTTGGGATTCCTCTTGGAACTATGGGGTGCGGTTTAATTGGGGAAAATGTTAGTAGGCCGGCAGCCATAATGGTTGCTCCTGTAATATTAATTATTATGGGAATTCTAATATACATAGTGCATGTAATTAATAAGAATAAAAAGAGTATAGAAGCGTAATAAAGTTAATATTAGTTAGTGATCAGTAGCTGCAAGAAAACAGTTTATATTAAACATGAAAAACTGTTTACTGTTCACTAACTATATAAATTTGGGATATTCAATCAAATCAGTAAATAATATAAATTTTCAAACATAAACAGGAGTTTTTTGATAATGAAAATTAAATTTTCTGTTAACTATAGAACTTTCCGGGGAATGAAACTTGTTGTTGCAGGTAATATAAAAAAACTGGGTAACTGGAATATTGCAGATGCTCTTAATATGCAATATGAAGACAATGACAACTGGGTGTGTGAAATTAGTTTAACTAAAAGAGAACTAAACAGTTTAGAATACAAGTATGTATTAGTAAATGAAGATAATTCTAATACTAAATGGGAGTTTGGAAAAAACAGGCTGTATGACTCTAATATAATCTGTCCAGATTTTATTTATCTTTCGGACAAATGGAGAGTAAAAAATAATTCATATGATGTTTTACAATCTTCAGCTTTTACTGATGTAATCTTCAAAAGGAAAATAGATAAGCAAAAAACAGAGCTGATAAAAAAATTAAAAACAAGTAAGATGATTACGTTTAACATTAATGTCCCCAAAATTTCTATAGACCATAAAGTTTGTATTCTTGGAAACAGTATGGAACTTGGAAAATGGGACAAAGCAAAATTAAAACTGATGGATGAAGTAAGCCATGCTAATTGGCAGATAACCCTTGAAACGAAAAATACAAAAACACCGATTTCTTATAAGTATGGGATTTATGATACTAAAACAAAAGAACTGTTAACTTTTGAGTCAGGTGATAACAGAGTTTTTGATTGTTCAGATATAAAAGAAACCTCTATTAATATAGTAGATGAAGTTTTTAATTATTCTAATCTCGAATGGCACGGTACAGGAGTTGCCATACCTGTTTTCTCTTTAAGAAGTAAAACAAGTATGGGGGCAGGGGAATTTAAAGATATAAAGCTTTTAGTCGACTGGTGTAAAAGAGTTGGAATTAACATGATACAGCTATTGCCTGTAAATGATACCGTGAGTTCTCATACCTGGATGGACTCTTATCCTTATTCGGGTATCTCAGTGACTGCACTGCATCCTTTATATTTAAACCTTGATTCACTGGGAGAGCTGCCTTTTGGAGTAACAAATGAAATTCTTAGGGAAAGAGCTCAACTTCTTAATTCGTACGAAACTGTTGATTACGAATCTGTAATGAATTTGAAGTCCAGAATTTATAAAATGGCGTATGATATACATAAGAATGAATTTCTTAAAAGCAGAGAGTTTAAAAAATTCTTTGATGACAATAGAGACTGGCTCTCTTCATATGCCGCTTTTAGTTTTTTAAGAGATCTTTATGGAACTGCTGTTTTTGCTAAGTGGGGTGAGAAATATTCTAAATATGATGTAAATATTATAAATGAATTAGTAGATCCGTCAAGTGAACATTATGATGAAATAGCAATACACTATTATATTCAATATCATCTTCATAAACAGTTATTGGAAGTTTCTGAATATGCCAGAAGTATGGGAGTTCTTTTAAAAGGAGATATCCCTATTGGTGTAAACAGAAATGGTGTCGATGCCTGGGCTAATCCTGATCTATTTAATATGGATTCTCAAACAGGTGCTCCTCCTGATGATTATGCTGAAGACGGGCAGAACTGGGGTTTCCCAACCTATAACTGGGAAGAGATGGCAAAAGATGGTTATAGATGGTGGAAAAATAGATTAAAACATCTATCTCAGTATTTTGATGCTTATAGAATTGATCATATTTTAGGTTTTTTCAGGATATGGGAAATACCTTATGATGCAGTAAGCGGTTTGTTAGGACATTTCAGTCCAGCACATCCAATAACAAAAGATGAATTTTATGCTAATGGAATAGATTTTGATGAAGATGTTTTCTGTAAGTCTCAGATTACCCAGGAAGTAGTTTATAATCTGTTCGGTAACGAAGCCTTATCTGTTATTTCTACATATTTAGATGATATTGGTTATGGAAAATTTGATCTAAAACCGGAGTTTGCTACACAGCGATTAATAGATGAATATTTCAAAATTTCTTCTGATTTTACTGCTCAGGAGAGGATGGAAATTACTCAGTTAAAAAAGAAACTGTCCCAATTGCTGAATAATAGAATGTTCTTTGAAGATAAAGAAATGAAAGAGAATTATCATCCCAGAATTGAACTGAAAAAAACTTCAGCTTATAAAAAACTTGATCATTATAAGCAGGAAAAAATCCAGGAACTTTATCTGGATTATTATTATAACAGACAGGAAACTCTTTGGAAAGAACAGGCTATGATAAAGCTACCTGCATTGACAGGCGCTACCAATATGCTTGTCTGCGGAGAAGATTTGGGAATGGTACCAGAATGCGTTCCAGGTGTTATGGATGAACTTGGCCTACTTAGTTTAAGAATACAGAGAATGCCTAAAGATGAAAAACTGACATTCGGCATTCCAAGTCAATATCCCTACATGTCTGTATGTTCTCCTTCATGTCATGACATGTCAACAATAAGAGGCTGGTGGGAAGAAGACAGAGAACTGGCGCAGAAATATTATAATGAAATATTAGGACAATATGGTGAAGCTCCGTATTATTGCGAGCCATGGGTATGTGAAGAGATAATTAAAGATCATTTAAATTCCCCAAGTATGTGGGCTGTATTTCCAATACAGGATTTATTAGGAATAAACGGTGAATTAAGAAAAGAAAATCCATCTGATGAACGTATTAATGTACCAAGCATTCCAAAACATTACTGGAAATATAGATTTCATATGGATATGGAAGACCTTTTAAAAGAAAATGATTTTAATGACCATCTAAAAGATATCATTCAAAATTCAGGCAGAAATATAGTAGAATATTAAACACTTAATTATAAAGTGTAGGGATGAGCTTCTGCTCATCCGTTAACTCTGTCATTCAAATATTATTCTAAAACTTTATATGAAATGGTGTTGTTAATATTGATGGCGGCGAACGGAGTACCGCCATCCAGAATAAGCAATTTTTAATATGCAATAACCAACTCGTGCAATGCACTAAATTAACCAGGGGATAAAAATGTATTTACAAAAAAGTATGAAATCGTATCTTATTTGCGCAATTGCAGTATTAGTTAGTGTTCCTGTTTTTGCTGCGCAGACAAATGTTTTTACTAAAGAAAATCTTAACAAAGTAACCAGCTATCTTGAAAATAACATTGCAACAAAAACAAACGTTTTCAATTATAAGGGTAAAGATTATACCTGCAAATCAATTCCAGGCGCAATGATCGCAGCACCTGTTGATAAAACAAGTCCAAAACTGGATAACGGGTATGAATATACATGGGCAAGAGATACTGCAATTTCAATGCATACAATTGCCTCTCTGTATAAACATGCCATTACATCAAATAACAGGAATGATATTCAAAAATATGGTAATTATCTCTATAACTATATTACTAACTGGCTTCCTAAAACTGTATTTCAGAATCCTGCCGATATAAGTATGTTTTATGTAGATTCAAAACAGGCTCCCAGAACCTTTCAGGCAGATGGTCCACCGGCCAGGGTTAGAGCGTTAACTTATATGTCGGATATATTCATAAATAATCCTCAAATAATAAGATTAGCAGATAAAACAATCGAATTGAATAAAGAGTTTGTGCGCAATAATATATTTAATCCCAAAAAACCTAAAACTGATTTAATTGGATATGAATTAGCATATATAACTAAAAACTGGAATACAAGAACAGTCGGTCTTTGGGAAATGACTCATGGTCATCACTATTATACTCAGATGCTAGATCTTAACGCCTTAGTTAGAGGAGCTGTTTTAGCAAAACAGTTAGGCTATAAAAACTGGACTTCTAAATCTCTTAAGCAGGCATATAAAATTGCAGTTAATTTAAAATCATTTTATCAGGAATGGAAATATTACGGAGAAAAACATAACCTAAGTGAACCCCAAATCAGTATGAAGATAATAACTGAACTTCAGAATTCTGAAGGGAAGCCTATTAAAGTTACTGATAAATGGTATGAAGATTATCAAAGAGCTGGAGGACTTAATACTTCTGTAATACTGGGGAGTCTTTACGGTAATATCTTTGATGACTTTCAAAAAGGTTCTGAAGCCTATAAACTTCTCTCAACATATAAATATTATAAAAAATTAAGAGCAAATCTAAATAATTTTAACTTTCTTCCATACAGTAATGAGATGATTCAAACTGCTTACTATATTAGAAATGCTAATGTAGCAAAAACTGTTGAACCGGCTTATGCTCTAGGGATTGATGTATATAAAATTAATACAAAAGAAAACTTAGTAGATGGTTTTGGGCCATACATTGGCCGTTATCCATCAGATCATTATAATGGATTGAACTGGTCAAATATTAATGTCAAAGGAAATCCATGGTTTATCACAACAGCAGGACTTGCCCGCTATTACTATAACCTTGCATATGAGTATAAAGTAATGGGGGAAATAAAAATTCCTGATGGTAAATCCAGTACACCTGATGTAATTGATTTTTTTCGCCAATCATCAGGTATTAAAAATCTTAAACCTGGCATTTATAAAAAAGGTTCAAAAAAGTTTAATAAAATTATTATCGGATTGATAGATAGTGGCGATGTTATGATGAAATCAGTTAATAAAATTGCTGAAAAATATGATATGCACATGTCCGAACAAATTGGAAGAAATACCGGTAAAGAAGTAAGTTTTCAGAATCTGAGTTGGAGTTACAGCTCTTATATTGATACGAAAACTGCATATAACAATTGCAATTAAAATAGTATAAGTTTTATACTTTGGAGTGCAATAGCACTCCAAATTTTACAATCTTCCTGAGTATATCAATCTCATAATTTAAATTTAAACATTGAAACGGATTTCAATAATATCATTAGGTTCAACGATATAGTCTCTATTAACAAGTTTGGCCAATCCCTTAGATTTGCAGTCGTTGAAGTTATGGCATTTCAGGTAATCGTCGAATGATACTACATCACCTTTGATAAAACCTCTGGCAAGATCTGAGTGAATTTTACCTGCACAGTCTAAAATGGTGGACTGCTTCTTTACTAACCAAGCATGGGACTCTTTCGGACCTGATGTATAGAAGAACATATGATCTGATTTTTCTAAAGCCATTTTTATTATATCGTTTATGCTTTCATCTCCATTTAAAAGAGCCATGCCTTTATAGCTGATTGGAGCAAGCTGTTTTAACATTTCTTTTTCATTCTCTGAAAATTCTATATCGCATAGAGGTTTTTCATCTTCAAGATATCCGATACACTTTTTGATTAACTCCTCTTCAGTAGGCTCAGGATTATTTTCCAATCTGTTTTCCAGCTTTTCAATATCCAAAATCAGTACATCAAGAATATTTTCTTTTTTTAATGCTATAGCATCACTATGGACAAATTCATCTTTAATAAACTCAGCAAAGAAAGGTGTCAGTTTTTTAGGATTGTCTTTCTTTTCAAGAGCAATCAGACTTTCGTCTTTGTATTTTACTTTGCCTTCTTCTATATCAATTCCAGTAAATCCAATTTTCACAAAATTATCACTCCTAATATAATTATTATAAAATGTTAAAACACTACTTTATACCCAAAATGCTAAAGGGTTAACTATATTAGAAATTTTATTTATCTTTTCCCAGATAACATGCTGTATTTGAAACTTTATTAATGCTGTATATTTGATACTTAATATCATTTTAAACTTTAATGTTGGAAATCCCGTACTGGATTTTGATTATAGAATTTTATTAATTTATTAAATATTTTTGCTTTATATATTTAAAACTTAATACTTAAAACCATGTAACAATTGAGACACTAAATATGCACATATTGCAGTTTCGTTAGTTTATTAACAAAAGGTGCACAATATGCTGAGAATTAATATGATAAAATATATAAAAAATATGTTTTTTAAATTTGCAGGTGTATTTTTAAAACGTGGACAAGATAGGATAGGTTAAGATTTGGGACAAATTGGGGATAGGAAGTAAATAGCGGGACCTATGGGGATAGGTGAACGTGGGCAGGTGTGAGGATAGGGAACATAAAAAAAGGGCATTGAAGAAATTCAATGCCCTTTTTAGTGTCTATCTTATGATTTGACCATACAATGTAAGACTGTTCAAATTTTGATTTTAATTAGACTCAGTGGAATTAATCAAAGTCAATTTTTTTAATCATTTAGATTTCTTTATATTAAAAGGTATATGGTCATCTGTAGACGGAATATTCATGTTATCAGTATTAATAATTGAAAGCCAGAAGTTAGGATTTCTATAAAAATAATCATCCCTTATCCTGACAGTCTTTTAATCGAATGAGTGACATATTCATACTTAGTACTATTTTAAGTCTGTACTACAATTGTATCATCTGTTAAATCTGTAACATTCTTAATAATCTATTTCAGATTTACAAAATTTGAAACTCCAGAGATATCCTGAATAGAACAAATTATTTCTATTATTTTTTCGTTTTTACCTATTCTGGGATGTATAGTTAATAAACCTCCTTTTACTCCATTGCTGCGGGGAATATTAATTTCTTTATTATAAATTGGTTTATGCTCTTTAAAAGCAATTCTTCCATATCGAATAATATCTTTTACTTCTTCTTTCCTGAATATTTCCATTGGCCTATATCCAATAATATTTTCTAAAGAGTATTTACTCGTCATAAAAATAAATGCCTGATTAACGTATCTATATTTATTATTGGCGCCTAATACATATATAATTGACGAATTTTCACTTAATATATGTTCATAACGACGTATCTTTTTCTCTAAATACATATTCATATTCTGGTACTCAAAACATGTTTGTTTAAGCTGTTTAAACGCATTTATTTTTACAACAGGAACATTACCAAATTCTTCAATTAACTTATCAAGTTTGTATAGATTTGTTTTAAAAGAAATATCAGATTTAGTTTTAATGTTACTATTTGTTTGTTCAATGTCATCCAAATCTGATATTTTACTCAAAGGTATTTTTAGAAATTGTGCTATAATTCTAATATTACTGTTTGAAGGTGTACTTGCACCTGTTTCCCATCTATACAATGTAAGCCTTGATACACCTATCGATTCAGCCATTTTTTTTTGCTGAATCTTATTAGCTTTTCTAATTTTGTTTATTTCTCTGTATTTAAACATAGTCTTACATTATTTGAGTTAAAATGATACAAATTTAAATTAGCCTAAGTATCTATTGTTATAGTACTATTTTTATATAGCCTGCTCAATAGTATTTTTCTCTAGAATTATTTTAGCAACAACACCTGAATCATTGAATAAAGGCAACGAAGACCTTTTAGCATTTTTGTTATCTACAAGTTCATAGAACAATCCAGTAATGTTTTTATTCAGTTTTGCTATATCCATATCATTCATGTTATACATTTTATGTCTCCTTTTTTTT
>DASCNA010000276.1:0-18440 GCA_036011305.1 Victivallales bacterium | reverse complement strand
ATAATATATAATTTTATATAAAAAGTAGCTGTAAGTTACATAATTTATTCAAAAAGGTTCGTCCAATGGAATTTTTCACAGATAAGTTCAGAGAATTACGGAAAAATAGAAAACTTTCTATGAAAGATGTAGCTGAAATGGCTGGCATAAATTGGCAGACTATCTGGAACTGGGAAAATCAAAAGATAATACCATCAGAAATAAAGGTAAGAAATTTAGCAAAATGCCTAAATATTGACGTAAGTTATTTTTCGGACCTTACCCCTAGGGCAAAACAGTCAGACGGCAAACTTAATGAAATTGCTGATTCATGGGTTTCTTTCATTAATCCTGATCTTGAGCATGACCTTAAATATGAACGACTATTTATAGAAAGTATTAAGAAACAGACAAATAAGCTTCAGAATGCAACAATCTTATTAAACACATTGCTTTCTTATATTAATGCAATTTTTTATGTAAAAGATATCAGTCTTAGGTATATGATTGCAAACAGTCATTTCAAAGATAACTTGTCCCTTACCAAAACTTATGTAACAAAAGGAAAATTGGATTCTGATTTTTTCCCATCATTAGAAGCAGAAAAAAATTCCAGGCAGGATCAGGGAGTTATTGATACGGGAAATGAAATAAATAATTATGAAGATTTTATCCCAGGCAGCAGAAAACAGAGATGGGGAATAATATCTAAAATTCCAATTCTTGATTCAGATGGGAAAATAGCAGGTGTAATTGGTTTGTTTATCGATATTACTCAGAGAAAAAAAAATTAAGAAATTCAAAACCTCTTAAAAGTAGCTTTTGATGAGGGGCAGGACTGTATATATTTATTTAATCAGGAGCGAACCAAGAACATATATATTGCAGGTGATCTTGAAAAACAATATGGATATCCAAAAGAAAAATTTTATGAAAAAGGTTTCTGGTTTAATAACTGTCTACACCCAGCTGACAAAAAAGATGAAATTTCATATAGAACAAAAGAGAAACCGTATCCCAAGAAAAGAACTTACAGAATTGTTAGATTTGATGGTACAATAAGAGATATTGAAGAAACTATTCATGAAGGAGATAAATATGTTCTAGCTGTAGAAAGAGATATTACAGAACAGAGGAAAGAAGAGGAAATAAGGGAATTACTAGAAATTAATATAGATGCTATGCCAGCAGGTTTAATTATCAGAGATATAGAAACTGAAGAGCAACTTTATATTAACAAAACAGCATCAAAAATATTTGGTTGTCCCATTAATAATTTGTCTAAAGCTCTATCGAACAGCAGTTTGATTAATCGTTATAATGGAAATGTGAGGTCTCCTAAAGCACTTCCTCCTTTTTCGAAAAGAAACGGCATGACATTGCAGTTTAAGATTGTAAGAGGAGACGGAAAAGAAAGATACCTGGAAATATCCTACAGCATTAAAAAATTTAAGAATAAAAAATGTATTTTGTCAGTTATCAAAGATATAACTGAAATGAAAAATGAGGAAGAAATAAGAGAACTACTTGAAATAAATGTAGAGGCTATGCCATACATACTTGAAATACGTAATATTGAAACGCGTAACTTACTATATACCAACAATAATACTAAATCTATCACTGGATATTCCCCTGCTGATTTTAGAAGAAATAAGAATTTATGGAAAAGCATTATTCATCCAGATTTTAAAAGTCAGTATATTAAAGATATAAATATAATACCGTTAAAAGCTTCTTCTGAAATAAAAATAATTACTAAAAGTGGCGAAGAAAAATGGTTGGAAATAACAAGGACTAAATCTAATTTCAGAGGAATTGACTGTAAAATATCAGTTGGCAAAGATATAACAGAGAAAAAACATGAAGAGGAAGTTAGAGAACTTCTTGAAATCAATGTCGATTCAATGCCTGAAGGATTACTGATCAGAGATTTAAAATCAATGAAGTGCCTATATGGAAATTCAGTAATTGAATCAATATATGGGCGTTCTTTAGACGAATTATTTAAAATTGGTTTTGACTCCTCAATAATTTTACCTAAAGAAGAACAGATTAGATATAAAACATTACCTCAATTTAAAAAACGGGATGGCATGACTCTTCAATTTAGAATTATTAGAGGTGATGGTAAAATTAGATGGGTTGAATTTACATATAAATATATACTTTACAGATCAATAAAATGTATTTTATCAATCATTAAAGATATAACTGAAACAAAGAAAAAAGAAGAGATAAGGTCATTGCTAGATATAAATGTAGATGCTATGTCCGATGGAATAGTTATTGTAGATAAAAATGAATGCAAATATGTTTATATTAATAAAACAATTGAAAAAATATATGGATATTCCCGTAATGATTTTTATTCTAAAGGATTAGATTTCTGGTATAATACATGCCTATATCCAGATTCTAATAATAAAATTTTTCTAGAAACAAAGGATAATAGATTTGCAAGTGGTAAACGGTCATACAAGACAATAAGAGCTGATGGAGAGATTCGTTGGATTTCAAGTGTTAGAACTAATCATAAGATTGATGGAAAAGAATATTATGTCGCTGTAGATAGAGATATTACAGAAGAGAAAATGGAACCCGAGCTTCAAGAACTAGAAACCAATAAAAGAATTAATAATAAAATTATAAAAGTAGTTAAATGTCTATTGAAGGAAAATATTAATATTTCAATAATCTCAAAATCTACTGAATTAAGTGTTGAACAAATACAAAAAATTAAACTATCTCTAATCAATTAATGTAATGGTTCATTATTAATCTGTAAAACTCAATATTTAATCTGTCTCACAGTGTAAGTTTTGGTTATGATTAATTTTTTATTGCAAAGTCTATAGTTCCTATTCTGACAAGTATAACAGAAGCAAATAATGCTCCTATAATATTAATAATAGACCAATATATAACATTAAAATCAAAACAGTTAAAAGGTTGAAAAATTATCATATAAGCAATCATAATGATAAAGGTGACTGTTGAGTATATTTTATCACCAGCTTTTATTTTTATTCTTATTATAATTGTTTTTAATTTTAAAATGGAAAGAACAACTAAATCTAAAAAAACAACAATCGTCAAGTAATAGTAAAATATATTTTCATCTGCATATGTTTTAACAGATGTACTACTTGAAAGTTGTAGAAGAACCCCTGCTATAGAAAATATTAAAAAGCAAATTATTAAAATAGAGGACAATATTGCTATTAATATTAATTCTGGCTCTTTAGTTAAATATCTGCGACCCAATTTAATCCTCTCTATATAAAATTAAGATATTATCATTCTTTATAGTTATAGTATTAGCATAATACAATATCTAATAAACTGACACAGAATGTTATAGGTAGGATCTTAGTTTTTACATATAAAATGAAATGATTTAATATTCACATCATCTATTAATAGCTTGCAATCAAAAGGTACTTTCTAGCACTTAGCAAATTAAAAATATATTGACAATAAATCAAGATAAACGCATGCGTAAGTTGTTGCCTTTTAGAGAGATAAAATGGCACGCCCATAGGGATTCGAACCCCAAACCTTCTGGTCCGTAGCCAGACGCTCTATCCAGTTGAGCTATGGGCGCTTGTTTGAAACTGTCTTTGTTTAAAACAGACTCATAAATTACATTGCAAATTGAATTGGTCAAGTAATATTAATGTATTTATCCATACTTTTTTTAATAAGGATACTATTTATTGAATATTTAGTGGCAAATTAAGCAGAAATATTTGATTTTATAAAGCAATGCCTTATCTTATATGCCTTTATTGTATTTTTTAATAAAAATGAATTAAAAGCCAATGAGTTAAATTGGCAAATAAAAAAATAATTTAATCTAGATATCTTCACAGATTATAGAGTTTAAAAATTAACTCAATATCTGAAGTAAAGATGTCACCAACAAAAAGGAATAGGTAGATAATATGTCTCAAAAAATCACAATTCAGGACTTAATGGAATCAGGAGTACATTTTGGACATCAGGTAAAACGCTGGAATCCAAAAATGAAAAATTATGTTTACGGAACAAGAAACGGTATTTCCATTATTGACTTGACAAAAACTATGCGTAACCTTGCTGAAGCATGTAACTTTCTACAAACTACAGTTTACAATGGCGGAAATATTCTTTTTGTTGGGACAAAACGTCAGGCACAGGAAATAGTGAAGCAGGCAGCTGAAAGTTCAGGAATGTATTATGTATCTGAACGTTGGTTAGGTGGTACATTAACAAACAATTCTACAATTCGTAAAAGTATCAACAGAATGTATACCATCGATAAGAAGATGGAAGATGAAGGCTCAAAGATGACTAAAAAAGAGCTTGCATCTCTTAATAGAAAATCTAATAAACTTCATAGAAACCTAGACGGTATCAGCTCAATGAAGAGACTTCCTGCTGCTATAGTTATCGTTGATATCTGTAACGAAGAAATAGCAATGAAAGAAGCTAGAAAATTAAATATTCCTATTATTGCTATTGTTGATACAAATGGAAATCCTGATAATGCTGAGTATCCAATACCTGGTAATGATGATGCTATCAGATCTATTAGAATAATGACAAGTGTTTTAAGTGACTCTATCACTGTTGCTGCTGAACTATATCGCGCTAAAGCTGCTGAAGAAAAAGCTGAAAGAGCAAAGAAAAAAGCAGCAGAAGATGCAGAAAAGGCTAAAAAAAGAGAAGAGAAAAAACAACAACAAAGATCAAAAAAACACACAGCCGGCCCTAAAAAACCTTTTACTAAACCTGAAGCTAAATCTGAAACTGCTCCAATAAAAGAAGTAAAAAAAGCTGCAACAAAAAAAGCTGAAACTCCTAAAGCTACTGAAGTAAAAAAAGAAGCTAAAGTTGAAGTAAAAAAAACCGAAGCTCCTAAAGCTGCTGAAGTAAAAAAAGAAGCTAAAGTTGAAGTAAAAAAAACCGAAACTCCTAAAACTACTGAAGTAAAAAAAGAAGCTAAAGCTGAAGTAAAAAAAACCGAAGCTCCTAAAGCTGCTGAAGTAAAAAAAGAAGCTAAAGTTGAAGTTGATGCAGTAAAAGAAGAGAAAAAAGCTGAATAAGATTTTACTTAGTTAATAATTAAAATTAGTACCTGCTTTATTAGGTACTAATTTATTTTTTATAATATAATTATTCTTAAATATTCATAAGGAGATTGAAATAATGGCACAAATTAGCGCACAGCTTGTGAAAGAGCTTCGTGAAAAGACCGGTGCTGGCATGATGGATTGCAAAAAAGCTTTATCAGAAGCTAATGGAGATATCAGTGCAGCTATAGATGTATTAAGAAAATCAGGTATCGCAAAAGCTGAAAAAAAATCAGGCCGTTCAGCCAAAGAAGGTTTAATTTCATCAACCATATCTGACAACTGCGGTGCTTTAGTTGAAGTATTATGTGAAACTGACTTTGTTTCTAAAAATGATAAATTTCAGGCTTATGTTGCTGAAACTACAAAAAAAGTAAGCGAATGCACTGGTACTGACAATGTTAGTGAAGAAATTAATGCTTCTGAAAAAGACAACTTGATTTCAATGATTGCTACAATTGGCGAAAATATACAAATTCGCAGAGCAGCACGATGGACCGGCAAATGCGCATCATACCTGCACATGGGCGGAAGAATTGGCGTTATGGTAGAATACGAAGGCGATGCGACTAAAGAAGCATTAAATGATATCTGCATGCACATTGCTGCATTCAATCCTCAATATGTGAAACCAGAAGAAATTTCAGAAGCAACAATTGCCAAAGAAAAAGAAATTCATTCTGCACAACTTGAAGGAAAACCTGCAGAAATGATTGAAAAAATTCTTATTGGAAAACTTGCTAAATGGTATAAAGAAGTATGCTTAAATAAACAACCTTGGGTTAGAGATGATAAATTATCTACTGAAAAAGCTAATCCAAATATTACTGTTAAACGTTTTGTCCGCTGGCAGGTTGGAGAAGATTTATAATATTTAATTATTATAGTTTATTCAATAGCCGGTAATACCGGCTATTTTTTTTTATATTAAAATGTCAAACATTAACCGCATATACATTCATATTCCTTTTTGCAGCAGTAAATGTGATTACTGTGCCTTCCATTCTACAACAGATTTTAATAAACAAATTTTAATAGAGTATTTTAAGGTTCTTGAAAATAATATCCAAAATCAAAATAACAAGACTACAGTATTAGATAGCATTTTTATAGGTGGCGGCACTCCAAGCATTCTACCGGAAACTTACATTGAACATTTATTCTCTTTGATAAACAAATATTTCATTATAGCTGATACAGCTGAAATCAGCATTGAACTGAATCCCGAATCCTTAACTGAAGAGAAAATTAAAATAATATCAAACCATGTAAATAGAATTTCGTTAGGAATACAAACATTTAATGAAATTCACAGAAAAACACTGGGAAGAAAGGGTAAAATAAATTCAATTTACAAATCAATTGAACAGATTTTTAACACCGACATTTCTAATGTTTCATGTGACTTCATATATGGAATACCTGGACAAAAACTGAAAGATCTAAAATCTGATATTGATATGGCTTTACAATATCCATTCAAACACATGTCAGCTTATAGTTTGACTTTTGAAGAGAATACAAAACTTTCAAATAAAATATTAAATTGCAATTTATATGACAAAATATCATCTAAAATGTGGGAATTTTTACCTCATTTTGCTCAAATATATAATCTAAACAGATATGAGATATCCAATTACAGTGTAGTGGGATATGAATGTAAACATAATCTTGATACATGGTTTGGAGGAAAATATCTAGGTTTCGGCCCGACGGCATCATCTTTTGACGGAATTAATAGATGGACTCAGCCTAAACTTATTGAATGGGTAAAAGGTGTTCCTTCTACAATAGATAAACTTCCGATAAACAAGAGGATCAAAGAAATTTTCATTATTGGCCTTAGGACTTCAGATGGTTGGATTCTTGAAAAAAGAGATAAATGTAAAATATTATATTCACCGTTTTCAGCCACCAGTAGAGAAATAAAATTTCCTAATAATTTATGGGATAAAATTTCACCAACATTGGAAAGGTTGAAAGATCAGGGACTTCTTAATTTAACAGAGATGGCGCATAATATATTAAAAATTCAACCAACAGAAAAGGGGATGCTCTTCTGGAATGAAATAGGTGTAGAGTTAATATAATATAATTGCCATACCCTTTAATAATTATAGAAATTATCGCTGAATCTTCAATTTATATAGCGCTGCACTGCCACTTCATCACACTGATTAATATTTAGACATTTCACACAGTCATCCCATATTTTTTCAGGAAACATACCTTTATTAACTATTTTAAAATCAGCTCCTTTAAAAACATTAGGCCTTCTTGTCAAAGCAAAAACTCTCCAGGCTTTCATGTGATGTTTAATATAGTTAACTGTATTTAAGACAAGCAAAGTACCAACTCCTTTACCTTCATGATTTTTCCCTACAGCTAATGATCTGATTTCAAATAAACCGGATGAATAATCTTTAATTGAAACGCAACCTACATAATCATTATCAAATTCCGCTACAAAAAAATTATTAATATTCTTCAGTATATCGTTTTTATCTCTAGGCAAAATTAAGCCTTTTTGAATACTGGGGTTTAATAGGCCCAATATAGTATCGCAATGTTCGGGCTCTGCCTGATATATTTTTAAACTGTCCATGATAAAATTATATTAGTTATCGTACTATGACACGGGTTGTAATTTGTAAATTAGCGAGAAATCTTCGGTTTTTAATAATAAGTTTTTTGAATTGTAATATTCTGTTGAGACACAGAAAACTTGTTGATATTTATTAAATATCAACAATAAAATTTAATGATTTCTGTAAAAACTCTAAATATTACTCTTCAATAAATTTTCCGATATGACGATATTTCTGATATCGCTGCTCTTTAAGTTTTTCACTAGATAACTTACCCAGTTCCTGTAGATTCTTTTTTATTGATTTCTTTAATAATTGGGCAGCTTCTTCAAAGTGATTATGAGCACCTCCAATTGGTTCAGGTACTACTTCATCAACAATACCTAGCTCTTTAAGTTCTGTACTGGTCAAACGTAAAGATTTTGCAGCTTTTGCGGAAAATGCACGATCTTTCCACAAAATTGCAGCACATCCTTCAGGAGTTATTACAGAATAATATGCGTGTTCCATAACAAGAATTTTATTCCCTACACCAATACCCAAAGCACCGCCACTTCCACCTTCTCCAAGGACTATTGATATAATTGGTACTGAAATATTAAACATCTCTCTCAGATTCACAGCAATAGCTTCACCAATATGTCTTTCTTCAGAAGCTATCCCTGGAAAAGCACCTGGTGTATCAATAAAAGTAATAATAGGAACATTTGAAGAATCAGCCAGTTCCATCAGCCTCAAAGCTTTTCTGTAACCTTCTGGATGCGGACATCCGAAATTTCTGTATACGTTTTCTTTAATATTTCTACCCTTCTGAGTACCTATTACCATTATTTTCTGGTCATCAATTTTGGCAAAACCACCAACTATTGCTGCATCTTCTCCATACCTTCTATCGCCATGGAGCTGAAGATAATCAGTGAAAATTTCATCAACATAATCCAGTGTATAAGGTCTATTTGGGTGCCTTGCAAGCTGGACACGCTCCCATGCAGATAGATTGTGATATACTTTTTCTTTTGTTGCTTCAAGTTTTTTCTCCAAGACGGCTATTTCATCTGACACATCTATATCATTAGAAGCACTTAAGTTCTGTAATTCTCTAACTTTTGCTTCCAGTTCCATTACAGGTTTTTCAAAATCTAAAACAACATTAACCATAATACGATAATCCTTAAAAATATTTCACTTATATATTCAAACTTTAGATCAAATTTGTTTGAATATTATTTTTTGCATAAAAATATATAAAGACTTTAACCGGTCTTTATAAAAAAATTATACTTAACCAAACAGTTTATACAATAATAAAAAAACTTTATAATATATAATAAAAACAGTTTATTTCTAATTCATGACAAGAAATAAAACGCTTTCGAGCAGTTTTGTATGATTAAATTTTGATAAAAATCATATCAATTTTCCAATAGTTCTTCTGCACAGTAGGAACTTCTTACCAAGGGAGAACTAGCTACATGTTTAAACCCTATGCTCAGAGCATATTTTTTCCATTGTTCAAAAATATCCGGATGAACATATCTTTTAAGTTTCCATTTTTTTGAATTTGGAGGAAGATACTGTCCAATTGTTAATATGCTTACACCTACATCCCTTAAATCATTCAAGGACTGGATAACTTCTTCGTCACTCTCTCCCATTCCTACCATTATTCCTGATTTTACAGGTATCTTCCCAGCTGATATTTCAACTGCTTTTTTTAAAACATAAAGCGATTTATCATAATCGGCATGAAGTCTTATCTCTTTGGAAAGTCTTTTTACTGTTTCAATATTATGGTTAAATACTGTAGGTTTTGCATCTAAAACAATTTTTAATGCATCCAGATTCCCATCAAAATCAGGAGTAAGTACCTCCACTAAAGTTTTATCTGGATTATATTCTCTTATCTTTTTTATAGTTTCAGCAAATATTGAAGCTCCTCCGTCGCATAGATCATCTCTTGTAACACTTGTCACTACAGCATATTTCAAATTCATTTCCTTAACAGCTTTAGCAACTTTTTCAGGTTCATTCTCGTCGATTTTTCCAGGTTCCCCATGTTTAACGGCACAGAACTGGCAGTTACGCGTACAGATATCACCTAAAATCATAAAAGTGGCTGTCTGTTTATGCCAGCACTCACCCAGATTTGGACATTTAGCGCTTTCGCATACAGTATGGAGCCCCTTCTCTTTTAAGATTTCTGTGACTTTTTTCCTACCTGTGCCTGCGTGAGCTTTGACTCTAATCCACTCAGGAAGCCTCTGTCTACCTGTTTTCAATATTTTCTCATTATCAGGGTTTAATAAATTATTATCCATAAAAGTAACTAATACCGTATTCTATTAAAATTCATGATTATTTGATGAGATTAAGATACTTTAACATTAAATCAAAACCATACTGTATTAGCGTTTTTTTCTAATTTTCGATCAAATAATCAATGCATTCCTTGAAATAGTATTGATTTAGGGATAATTATTATTTCCAGTTGTATTGATAAATAGTTGTAAATATATCATTATCACAATATCGATAAATTTTAATAACATAAGAGTGTAGGAATAAAGATGCTTGATATTAATTTAATCAGAAATAATCCGGAAAAAGTTCGTAAAGCTTTATTAAAAAGAGTTGATAATATAGATTTTTCAGAGCTCTTAAACTGGGATAAAAAGAAAAGAGAACTTATTCAGGAAGGTGAAAAATTAAAAGCTAAGAGAAATGAAGTCAGTTCTTCCATTCCCCGTTTAAAAAAAGAAGGGCAGGATGTGACACAGCAGCTTAGCGAAATGAAGATCGTCTCAAATAGTATTAAAGAAATTGATACTAAATTATCAGAAGTATCTAGTAAAATAGAAGATTACCTTATCGGTTTGCCAAATATCCCAGCGGATGATGTAGTTGCAGGAGATAAAGAGAACAATCAGTCTCTCAAAGAATGGGGTAATAAACCTCAATTTAATTTCAAAGCCAAAGATCACATTGCATTAGCTGAAAAACATGGACTTGTAGACTACGAACGCGGCGTAAAAATGGGTGGCAATGGATTTTGGATTTATAAAGGCAAAGGTGCTGTTTTAGAATGGGCCATGTTAAACTATTTCATCCAAGAACACCTTAAAGATGGATATGAGTTCATACTTCCACCTCATATTTTAACAAACCAATGCGGATTTACTGCAGGTCAGTTTCCTAAATTTGCAGAAGATGTCTTTCACCTTGAAGAAGAAGACGGCAAGCAAAGCTCTCATTTTCTTCTTCCAACTTCTGAAACAGCCCTGATTAATTATCATAGAGATGAAATTATTAAAGGATCTGAACTACCTAAGAAATATTTTGCCTACACTCCATGTTATAGAAAAGAAGCAGGCAGTTACAGAGCAGCAGAAAGAGGTATGATCCGCGGACATCAGTTTAATAAAGTTGAAATGTTTCAGTTTACTAAACCTGAAAACTCAGAATCAGCATTTGAAGAACTAGTAGATAAAGCTGTTAAGCTTGTTCAGGGATTAGGACTGCATTTCAGGCTATCGAAACTTGCAGCTAAAGACTGCAGCGCTTCTATGGCAAAAACCTATGATGTTGAAGTTTGGATACCAAGCATGAATAAATATATTGAAGTATGTTCTGCCTCAAATGCACATGACTATCAGGCAAGACGAGGCAATATAAGGTTCAAAAATACTGAAACCGGTAAAAATGAATATATACATTCACTTAATGCCTCTGGTCTTGCTACAAGCAGAATTTTCCCTGCACTTCTTGAAAACTTACAACAGGAAGATGGATCTATAATTGTACCTGAAGTATTGAGACCTTTCACTAAATTTGATATTATTAAGTAAACTAACTGTTTATATTTAATGACAAAAACATAATTTTATTTGGTAACTTATGAACGACAAAGAAGATAAAGACCCACAGCAGAATAAAAACAACGATTTACCTGTTAAAAATGATTTGGATGAATCTAATAGTACTGAAATCTCTATACCGGAAAAGACTGCTTCCAAAGTATTGAAACTTCCAGTCCTGCCTCTTAATGACATTGTAATATTTCCTTACACACTATCCACCCTAGTCATTGATAATGAAAAAACAATAAAGTTTGTAATGAAAATTACTGAAGGAGAGAGACTGATAGCTCTTTTCCCTGATTTAACAAACAGCAAATATGAAGAAGCAGACAATGTAGAAAACTTTCAAAACGATGACAGCACAGAGTTTACATTTGACACTGTAACTGCGGGAAAACGACTTCTATCTCAAGTTGGTGTAATGGGAAGAATAGTTAAACTCCTTAAATTCCCCGATAATACTGTCCGCGTTCTTGTCAGAGGATTGAAAAGGATAAAACTTCTAGACGTAGTAACTGTCGATCCAATAACAGCAAAAGTTGTTGAAGTAGAGGATTTACATGAAAATACTTTAGAATGTGCTGCTATGGCAAAAAATGCTCAAAACCAGTTTCAGGAAATTATCAATATGTCCCCTAATTTCCCTGAAGAACTGAAAGTTGCTATTCTTAACGTTGAAAATTATTCAAGACTGGTAGATTTAATCGCTGATACTCTAAATATCAACTTTACTGAAAAACTAAGCATTTTAAGTGTTTCCAGCCTGCATGAACGACTGCAGTTATTAACTATCCTTTTAAATCGCGAAGTTGAGGTACTCCATCTTGGAAATGAGATTCAATCTCAGGTAAGTAATGCATTAACTCAATCTCAGAGAGAATTTTTCCTCAGAGAACAGTTAAAAACCATTAAACAGGAACTTGGCGATGAGGATGCAAACCCAGACATTACTGCCATAAAAAAAAGAATGTCAAAAAAAGACCTTCCTGAAGATGTAGTTAAGGTTATTAAAAAAGAACTTGAACGTCTGGAAATTATGCCTCAGGCCGCATCTGAATACCATGTTGCCTATAACTACATAGACTGGATTCTGTCAGTTCCATGGAAAGAATATACAGAAGATAGAAATGATATTACAAAAGCAAGAAAAATATTAGATACAGACCACTATGGTTTAAAAGATATTAAAGAGCGTATTCTTGAGTTTCTTGCTGTATTGCAAATGAAAGATGATAAAAAATCACCTATTTTGTGTTTTGTAGGCCCCCCGGGTGTGGGTAAAACTTCATTAGGGCAGTCTATCGCCAGATCAATGAAAAGAAAATTCATACGCATATCTCTAGGCGGTGTAAGAGATGAAGCTGAAATAAGAGGCCATAGAAGAACTTATGTCGGAGCTTTACCAGGAAGAATTATACAGGGTATAAAAAAGGCAGGCAGCACAAATCCTGTTTTCATGCTTGATGAAATAGATAAGTTAGGAAATGATTTCAGAGGTGATCCTTCTTCAGCGTTACTGGAAGTACTGGATCCTCAGCAAAATCACTCTTTTAATGATCACTTTCTAGAGCTGGATTATGACCTTTCATCTGTAATGTTTATAGCTACTGCAAATATTTTAGATACTATTCCCCCTGCTCTTTTGGACAGAATGGAAATCTTAAGACTTCCAGGTTACACACCAATGGAAAAAAGACAAATTGCTAGAAGATATCTAGTTCCTAGACAGATAAAAGAAAATGGTTTAACAAAAAAACAACTTTCACTTCCATTAAAAACAATAGATGAATTAATAACATATTACACAATGGAAGCAGGTGTAAGAACACTTGAAAGAACTATAGGTACACTTTGCAGAAAAGTTACAAGAAAAATCATTGAGGGAGAAATACCCAAGGATGTAAAGATAACTATAAATCCTAAAGATGTGAGAAACTATCTAGGCAAAAGAAAAATTATCCCTGAAGAAATAGAAAGAAAACCTGAAGTAGGACTGGCAATAGGTATGGCTTGGACAAGTGTTGGAGGAACAATCTTACCTGTTGAGTGTACAAATATGCCGGGCAAAGGAAGACTTCAGTTAACAGGTTCTTTAGGTGATGTAATGAAAGAGAGTGCACAGGCTGCTTTCAGTTACATAAAAAGTAATCATGCTAAGTATGGCATAGACAGTGAAATATTTGAAAAGAATGACTTTCATATTCATGTGCCTGACGGAGCTACACCTAAAGATGGCCCATCGGCAGGAATAACAATAACCACTTCCCTGATCTCTCTTCTTACAAATAGAAGAGTTAAGGTAAAAACATCAATGACAGGTGAAATAACCTTAAGAGGTAAAGTAACTGCTGTTGGCGGTATTAAGGAAAAAGTTATTGCAGCAATGCGTGCAGGTATAAACAATATAGTAATGCCTAAGCAAAATGATAAAGATTTAGAAGATATTCCGGATGACATCAAAAGTAAAATCAATTTTATATTTGTAGAAGAAGCATCTGAAGCACTGGACTATTTATTGCTGGATCCTCTTAAAAAATAATTAAAAAACATACTGCTTTTTAGCAGTATGTTTTATTGACCACTTAACTTTAGTATTCAAAAATATACTATTTGAACTTAAAAATTAATTTAAATATATAAAATGAGTAGAACCCCATATATCCCAATTCAGCCCCAAAATGTAAAAGTTATTAAAGTAATTACATGGTGGGGTATGATTATAAATATATTTCTTGCATTACTAAAATTTATATTAGGATATATTGGTAACAGTCAGGCTGTTATAGCTGATGGGGTTCATAGTCTGTCAGATACAATTACAGATATAGCAATTATTTTAGGTGTCAAATTCTGGGCGGCTCCGCCTGACACAAAACATCCATACGGGCACCTGAAAATAGAAACCATAGTAACAGCCTTTATCAGCATAGTTCTTGTTATTGTTTCTGTAGGCATAGCCTATGAAGCAATTGTTACAATTAAAGAACATAAAAGCCACTCAGATTTATGGATAGCTGTTATTGGACCTCTAATTTCAATTATTATCAAAGAGGCACTGTATCGCTGGAATATTAATACCGGCAAAAGAATTAAATCCTCTTCATTGATAGCTAATGCATGGCATCACAGATCTGATGCAATAAGCTCTTTAATGGCAGTTGCAGCAGTTTCTATATCGTTAATTTCTCCAAATTTCGCTTTTGTAGATAATATAGGTGCTGTTATTGTTTCATTGTTTATTATTAAAGTGGCATGGGATATACTCTCGCCAGCTATATCAGAACTGTCAGATAAAGGGGCATCAGAAAAAATTCAATCCAAAATTAGAAAAATATCTCTAGAAGTTAATAATGTAAAATCAGTTCATGCAATTAGAACAAGAGAGATCGGCAGCTGTATCTATGTAGATTTGCATGTTCTTGTAGATGGAAAACTAAGCGTAGAAAAAGGTCACTATATTTCAGATACAGTACAGAAAGCTCTTATAGAAAATATTCCTGAAATTATAGATGTAATTGTTCACATTGAGCCATATGGAACTATACATAATAATATAATATAAGTATTACATTCAGATACTTTAAACCAGGAAATATATAGTTTATAAGAATTAACAATTTAAAACAGCATATAATTATTTTGAGATACCATATAAAATATCCTTTCAAATTTTTCTTATATTTTTTTATATTTACATTAATAATTTCAATTTTTACAGCCTGCATAAACGCTCCTTATACTTCTAGAAAACAATTTGTTATTACTTCTAAGCAGGAAGAGAATCAACTTGGAGAAAAGGCCTGGAAAGAAATATTATCCAAAGAAAAAATATCTGGCAATACACAGTATAATGCCGCCATTCAGAGAGTAGGTAAGCATATAGCAAATGCTGTAAATGATAAATCCTGGAATTGGGAATTTAAAGTAATTGACTCTCAGGAAGTTAATGCATTCTGTCTCTCCGGAGGAAAAATTGCCGTATATGCAGGAATGTTCAAATATATTAATAATGATGCCGAATTGGCGACAATAATAGGTCATGAAGTGGGCCATGCAATTGCTCGACACTTTGGAGAAAGATTAACACAGCTTTATGCACAGGAACTCGGGGGTAATATGTTGGCTATAGGATTAGCTCTTGCGGATTTGCCGAGTGATTGGGGAATGGCTTACGGTCTGGCATCTAATTTAGGTTTTATTTTACCCTACAGTAGAGAGCATGAATATGAGTCAGATTATATAGGAATTATGTTAATGGCAAAAGCAGGGTATAATCCCAAAGCTGCAATTCATTTTTGGGAAAAATTTTCAAAACTCAGTAATTATGGTCCTATAAAAGAATTTTTTGTAACACATCCAATGGGGGAAAAAAGAGTTAAAGAATTAAAATTATTACTCCCTGAAGCTTTAAAAGTATATAATCAAAATCCTGATAAGCTGAACCTGGGACATACAATTAAAAATTGATAATTACCTGTCTTAATTACTAAGATAACTAATGAAAAATATCAATCTAAAATTGGCTCTTTTGAATTAGAATTTACGCTAAACATATACTCTTCACCGTTTCTTAAAAAAGTGATAGTATTATTTTTACTGTCTAATTTTATCACCCTGTAAGATTCAACTTCTGAATCACTGTCACAAAATTCCAATATGTCATTTTTATTTAATCTAAGAATTTTATTATTGGTAAAATTTTCAATAACTGCGATAGGTTCATACAGATAAACGGGGATATCGGGACTGGCTGTAAATATTTTCCCGGAAGGGTCGGTTAAAACAATTTCAAATTTGTCAACTTCAAATAACGCACCGACACTAGGATCTAGTACTTCTGTAATTTTATTAGCTATATCAATTATTTTATAAGGAATTCCATCTAATATAATGGTATTTCCAATCTTCTTAAACTCTGTGTTTATTTTTCCGTCAGAGTTTGCAAAACTTATCTGTATTACCCAGTTTCTCTTGTCACTTCCTATCTTATTGATATCTTTAACAATAAGAGGTATATGGTTTATATTAAGTAAAGTAATATAGTTAATTTGAGGATAATTATGTATATAGAATGCTTTTAAAACTTTAACTTTATTTTTAACTGAACTTTCATTGATATAATAATACCAGTTTAAATTTTTATAATTAACACCCGAAGAAAGTAGGAAGCCTGAAATAAACTTTCTATTAAGCGTGTTGGGTTCTGCTTTTGTAATGGACTTTGCTAATTTATTATATTCATCATAAGAAATTATATTGTAATAGCATCCCATGTACCAGTTTTTTATTACAGAACTCTTGCTGAGATCAGATCTCTTATCTAAATAAAAAATCCAGTTAGGTTCTGTAATTTTATAATCAGGAAATAAGAATAACTTAGAGATAATTTTTTTATTGAGAGCTCCTTCAGTACTATCTATTATCATACCTGCAAAATTATAATATATTATTGAAGTTAATATATTATTAAAATGCTCTATATAGATTTCTTTTATTGCAGATTCTCTTAGTTCCTGTGAAATATTATTGGCAAAAAACTTCCAGTTAAGTTCATCGGAATCAGAGTAAGGATATGCTAATAAATCAGCTACATACTGTTTATTGAATACATTGTCTGTTTTTGCAACTATAATATCTGCAAAATTTAGGTACTCCTGAAGAGATTTAAGATCTCTGAGCCTATTATATTTTAGGAACCATTCTCTAATTGCTTTATCTCGTTTTTCTATTGAAGTCTCATCAACAAAAAACACCCACTTCAATCCTTCAGGATTAAATTCACTGTGTAAAAGCAACGCAGAAACAAATTTTTTATTCTTGGCTGCATCAAGTCTTGACAAAACTTTATCAGCATAAGAATCATATGACCCTTGGGGAGGAATATATCCAGGTCTTAACTTCAAGGATTCTGGTGAAAAAACCTGATAATCTTCACCTATTATTGGATTGTTCCTTGCATGTTTAATATAAAATACTCCGAGAATAGAAACTGCTATCAGAAAAAGAATGAAAAATATTAAAGTAACGAAATATGTTTGTTTTTTTGTTGTAACAGTGTGTGAACTTTTAGGTCTTTCGAATTCAACTTTCCCTACCAGTAAATCCACAATGTCATTTGTTGAATCAAATCTTTCTTCAGGGACTTTATCTAAACAGCGTGACAAAATATAATCCCATTTATCTGAATACTCTTTATCTTTCGGCAGCTTATCAATCATTTTACCAATAATTATACCTAAAGAATAAATTTCACTTTTAATCGTTTTGCGTTTGCCTTTTTTTTCTTCCGGGCTCATGTATTCACTATCAAAAACAATAGGGTTTAGCGGCATAGTTAATGCAAAATCTGTCAGATAAAGTTTCCCATTAGCATCAAACAGTACATTAGATGATTTCAAATTCCCATGCAGAAGCCCCATACCTCTGAAATTATGGATAACAAATAAAATACCGCATAAAGAAATTGTAATATTATATATCTCTTCTTCTGTAAAATAATCCTGATTCATTAATCGCTTTTCTAGCGAGTCAGATTTCCCATCA
Source organism: Victivallales bacterium (assembly GCA_036011305.1). GTDB lineage: Bacteria > Verrucomicrobiota > Lentisphaeria > Victivallales > GWF2-38-69 > DASCNA01. The sequence goes on along the minus strand of DASCNA010000276.1, from coordinate 353 downwards.
GAACCTGTTATATAATCCATAATTACATAACAGAGTCCGGATTCTATGTCCTTAAAGTATTTTATTTTTAATATGTCCGGATTATTAATACCGTCTAAAAGAAGAGATAAATTTTCGAGGGCTGTTTGAAAAGATCTGTTTTCTGATAAGTTCGGAGGAAACAGTTTCAGTGCATACATTTCTGTGCTGAAAATATCATTAATATTTTCAGCAATATATACCTCACCCAGCTTCCCGGCTCCAATAGAAGAAATAAGTTTATATTCACCTATTATTTTTAAACTACTATTAAATTTTTTCATCTATTTTAAACCGTAAATAATGCTTTTTAATTAATAATTATATATATAAAT
>DASCNA010000275.1:0-7142 GCA_036011305.1 Victivallales bacterium | reverse complement strand
ATGGAAATATATTTAATATTACCTATGGAACTTATTCTAGTATTGACAATTGCAAAATTCCATATTTTATTGAACTTGTCGTCTTTGCACTTTCGCTCTATTTATTCTATAGATTTGGGGGAGTAAATGTATTTGAACGCTCCATTTCATTAGGAAATGCATTGCTGGTACTGCAGGTTATGCGGCTAACCAGAAAGCTTTCCCATAGAGATAAGTTATTTGCGACAGCTATTGCATTAACTCAAATTGCTGTAGGAAGCCTGGTAATACTTGATTATAAATTTATTTTGATAATAATTGCAGCTTTTATTCTTATTCCTAAAGCTTTTTTCGAGATGAATCTTGATTTATTTAAAGATAAAACTGCAGTTACTGCATCTAGTGTAAAATTTAAAATGTTCAAGAATAGAACAACTATTGCAATCATAATGCTGACTACTGCAATAATATTCCTTTTTTTCCCGAGAAACCTTGTAAGAAGCGGAGGAATTACCTTTTTTAGAAATCAGGGAGTTAATTTGAAAGATGATGAACTGAATATGAGCGGATTAAAAGGAACACTTTCTGAAGATCTTTTATTTCAGATAGAAGGTAAGGGTATAACATATCTGAAGACTTTTGCTCTTGACACTTTTAACGGCAGTAAATGGATAGCTTCAGAATTCAGTAATAGAAAATATGGAAGAGTAACACGCAATATAGACAACAAGAACAGTTTGAGAAGAATTACAATCAGAAATAATGCATACAGGCCAAGCACGCTGCCCAGTGATGGTTATGTAACAGGTTTAAACGGAAACTTTTTCTCAAGAGCATATCTTACTTTTCAGGATAGTATCAGAATTTTTTCTTCAGTATCAATTAAGGGTAGAAAATATGAATATTCAACTGAGTTGAATAAATGTTATAAAGGACTTTACAGTAAAGAAAAAAAAATATGTCTAAATTCAGCAGGATCATCTTCGGCTTTAAGAAAACTTTCAATGAATTTGACAGATGGGATTATTGATAACTATAAAAAAGCTATTGTTTTAAAAAATTATTTTTCAAAAGGATTCACTTATAACTATAAACCAGAAGAATTAACTAAAGGTATGGAGATAGATGAATTTGTTTTTAACTCCAAGGATGGCCATTGTGAAAGATATGCTTCTGCTTTGGCAGTAATGCTCAGAACTGTAGGTATTCCATCAAGAGTAGCTGTAGGATATTTGGCAAACAGTAAAAATACTCATGCAGATATCTACAATATAAGGATTAAAGATGCCCATGCATGGACTGAAGCATATATCAAAGGTCGTGGATGGAGCAGATTTGATGCAACACCTCCAGGAGTTTTATCAGAACTTTCCAGAAGAAATATTGGTTTTTATCTAACCATAAGCGACTGGTTTGAATATATCTGGTACAGCAAGATCGTTAACTATAATTTTGATGACCAGAAGGCATTAGTTTTTAATATGGAAAATTTAATTAATGATATTGTCGAAAAAGTTGCCGATATGTATTTATTTCTGCCTTTTGTTCTTGTTATATTACTTTTTGCATATGTTGTTATATTATTAAAAAAGAAAAAAAGATATAAATTTCATCATAGATTTGATGGAGAAAATGTAAATAATTCAGAATCTGTATATGCGGATCACTTCTACAGTAAAGTACTGAAAATCTTAGCTGCTAAGAGGCTTTATAGAAAACCGCATCAAACTCCTTTGGAGTTTCTTTATATTACTAAAAATAATTACCCGATTATTTTTAAGTATCTCAGACACATAACATTCATTTTTTATAGAATAAAATACGGCAAAAAGAGAATAGATATTAATTCTGAGGTATTATTGGAAAAATCCATAGAGGGTATCAAAAAGAATAAAAATAAGCTGCAGAAATATAATAAGATTTCTAAAAACTAGATTTATTTATACCACTTTGGAATACCCATGTTTTTCAGCTTTTTAATTAAGTCTGATCTGTAGGAAATAATTTTCTTTTTAGTCCAGTTTAAAGATGGGTCTCTATATGGTGTTCCAGCTGTAGATTTTGCGATTATATTCATGTCCTTTTCAGTTAGAGGCTTTTTGATTAAATCTATATTTTTTGAAGCAATCGTTCCACCGTTTTTTCTTCCGAAAGGTTCGGTTAATCCTACAGATAAATTATTCCTCACAAACGCTCCGCGAACAGAGAAAGCTGCAGAATATGTGACGATTACTCCAATATTGGAAATTACCTTCGATAAAGATTTAATAAAATCATACGTCCAGAGTTCGGGATTCTTAGTTGTAGAAAATCCATCAAGGAAAATAATATCAAAGGAATTTTCTGCGATTTTTTTAATATTTTCTCTGGCATCACCAAATAGAATATCAATTGAGCTGCTTTTATATGACCATCTGTTTGAACTCATGAGGCTTTTCAGCATATCATATTCATCAGTAGTTTTATCGTAGATGGATAAAGCTAGAAATAATGGTTTTGTATCAAATTCAAGAGATGTTATTTCTACTTTTCTGTTTAACTTATCAGCTTCTTTTATTGCTGTAAAGGCATTATATCCAAGTCCAAAACCGATATCCAAAAGTTTAATTGAATCTTTTCTGTTGTAATAATAATCAAAGTTTGAAGGATTAACAAATTTATTAACAGCTTCCGAATATGCTCCGGCTGTAGAATGATAGTTCTCTCTAAACTCAGGGTCATAAAAAGTAAAAGAGTTATCTTTTGTTTTAATTTTTAAATTATTTATTAATTGGTTGGAAGTGTTATTTTTTATTATATTTTCCGATTTATTATTTATAAGATCTCCCTGTTTGTAATTATTTTCATTCATTATATTTTCTGTTAATTCAATTATTTGCCCTTTGGACATACTCCAGTGAGGAAGAATGATCTGTTTTTTATCTGCTTCTGCAACTAACCTCATAATGGGCCAGTGGCTAGGAGTTCTTCTTATTAATTCAATTAAAATACTAATGTATTCATATTCGTTATAAAGATTAATGCTGCCTAAGTTATCAATGAACAGTTTATTTTCTCTTATTATTTTTGAACTATTTCTGTATAATTCTCCCAGTGGTGATTTTTTTAAAATTAGTAGATTATGAAATTTGATACCGGAAAACGGCAGTTTGTTAATTTTTTCGATTGTCATCAGGTTGTCATTTAAATTTTCATCCGGCAGGCCGGTAATTATATGGGCTGATGTTTTAATTGATAGGTTGGCCAGATCTGTTACTGCTTTTTCAGTTTCTCTGAAGGTATGTGCTCTGTTTATTTTTATTAATGTATTATCATTTGCAGTTTGTACGCCCAGTTCGACCCATATTTCAATTTTTTTTGATAACTGACTAAGGTAATCCAAAACTTGTGGAGGTAGGCAGTCAGGCCTGGTGGCAATGATTAAAATTTTAAAATCAGCCAGATTAATTATTTCTTCATAGATTTGCTTAATAGTATCAATATCGGTATTTGTATTTGTGTAGGATTGCAGATAGGCAATATACTGTCCTCCTGCATTGTATCTTCTTTCTACATAATCAATACCTTTTAATATTTGAGTTTTTATACTGTTTTTGTTCTGTAAATGAACAGCTCTTGAACCATTTTCTGCACAGAAAATACAGCCTGTGCTGTTTTCTGTCCTGTGAGGACAGCTGAACCCTAAGTCAATTGGTATTCTATATAAAGCTTGTGAAAACCTATCTTCTAGATAATCTTTGAAAAAATATATATTTCTTTTCATAAATAAATCTTATTGATTTCTAATAAATTGTTGTTTTTAAATAGAATACCTTATAATTAGTTTTTTAGATACTCTTAACAAATAAAATCTCACAAAAATAGGTTCTTTAATATGCATAAAATTTCTAGGTTTTTGTTATATACGCTTGGAATAATTGTAATTATATTGGGTGGAGAAATGAAAGCATTAACTAAAAACGATACTATACCTTCTGCAAAAAGAGCAGTTTGGGCTTGGCTTGATGATTCTTATATAGTTACAGTAAATATTGATACACCTGTTGTTATAAAAAATATGACAAAAAACTTATTCATTATTAAAGATAATGAAGGCAATGTCAGAAAAATTTCTAAAATTGAAGATATACAAACCAAAGAAATAAAGAGTGATACTTTTAAAATTTATTTGGAAAAACCTGTTGATAATGTAATTTTCCCAAATTTCATTGCACTGGAAAACAGCAAAAAAATACCTGTTATACCGAGAAATATTTTAAATAATAAAAAATATTATTATCCAAAAAATGATTTAGGTATTTCATATAGAGATACTGGTACAATTTTCAAAGTATGGTCTCCTACTGCTTTAGGAATAAAAGTTAAACTTTACGATTTTTACAACAGTAATAAAGATAATTTTTTTAAATCAGTTCCATTATTAAGAAAAAAACAAGGCGTATGGTCAGCTTTTATTGATCAGGATTTAAAGAATAAATATTATTTATATGAAATTACTCAGTATTATGACGGAGAAATAAAAACTTTTCTTGTACAGGATCCATACTCCGTAGCTTCAGCTGTCAATTCTTCCAAATCTATGGTAATAGATATGAATGATGTAAACAGAGAAGTACCGGCCTGGCATCTAGATGAATTTGTAGGTCTGAAAAACAATGTTGATGCTGTTATATATGAGGCACATGTAAGAGATTTTAGTATAAGTGGTACGGCAGGATCGCCGACAAAAGACAAGGGGAGATACAGTGGTCTTTCCGTTTATAATACACAAAACCCGGATGGATATGCAACAGGACTTGATCATCTTATTAATTTAGGAATAACTCATCTTCATCTTTTACCTACTCTGGATTACGGGTATGGGGATGAAGCTGAAAATAATATAACATACACCTGGTACAACTGGGGATATGATCCTGTTCTGTATAATAACTTAGAGGGATCTTATTCTACAAACCCAAATGGAATTACAAGATACATTGAATATAAAAAAATGATACAGGCTTTGCATACTGCAGGTATCGGTGTGATTTATGATGCTGTTTTCAATCATACTTATAGAACAGGATATGGTGACCTGTCTGTTTTTGATAAAATTGTTCCTTATTATTATTACAGGACCAAATATAACGGAAAATATGACAACGGTTCAGGCTGCGGTAATGATATTGCTTCAGAAAGACCCATGGTAAGAAAATATATTGTTGATACTGCTAAATATTTAACCAAAGAATATCACATTGACGGATTCAGATTTGATTTGATGGGCCTAATGGATAAAGAAACTATGCTTGAAATTTTTAAGGAAGTCAAAAGTATAAATCCAAACGCTATTTTATATGGAGAGGGTTGGCAGATCTCTTCAGGTATTTTGATAGATGACAGTATGACTCAGACCAATGTTCAAAATACAGGAATCGCAGCTTTTAATGATGGTATAAGAAACAGTATTGTGGGTAATATTTTAATAAACGACTCGAAAGGTTTTGTTCAGGGAGCTAAAAATAAACAATTGATTGATAGGCTTAAGCAGGAGATTAAAGGGCAATCGACTGGCAGCGGGAAAAAATCAATACCTGTAACTGCTCCTTCTGAAACAGTTAATTATGTATCGAGTCATGATAATTTATGTCTGTGGGATAAATTAAAAGCTTCTATGCCGAAAGCTGATGATGAAAAACTGCTAAAGATGGATAAGTTAGCTATTGGGATGGTTATGACATCACAAGGAGTCCCTTTTTTTGCAGAAGGAGATGATTTCGGTAGAACTAAACGTGGAAATGACAACAGCTATAATGACAATGATCCCACTATAAATCCCATCAACTGGAAATTGAAAACAAAGAATTATAGTCTTTTTGAATATTACAAAGGTCTGATCAGTTTACGAAAATCACATCCGGCTTTTAGAATGACTAATAAAAATGATGTTAACAACCATTTAGAATTTTTAAAAAATTCACCTCCAGGAGTCATTGCTTACGTTCTTAAACACAATGCCAACAATGATGAGTGGAAAAATATTCTTGTGGCTTTTAACAATACAGGCAAAGATGTAACAATAACTATTGTTGGAGACTGGAGTATAGTTGTTGATGGAAAACAGGCAGGCATATCTTCTATCTCTATGGTGCAGGACACTCTTACAGTTCCTGCTTTCGGAATGTTGCTGGCACATACTAATAATGTAATTGACTCTTTTGAATATTAATATTTAATCAGATTAAAATTATTATTTCTACTTTTAGGCAGATCTGTATTTCTGCCTATTACTATTTCTAGGTTGTAAACAGCTTCTCAATTTTAAAATTATTAATTTTTGTTGAATATAAAATATTCACTAATGAATATTTTATATTCATATTGCTGTAATTTAATGTCATGAATGTAGTAGTTTAAAAATAGATAATATATTTATTGTGTATTAATAAGAGTATTTAATAAAGGAGGAAATAATGAAGCTATTAAAAATAGAAATAGAAATAGCAGTATTTTTATCTGTAGTTTCCATTATATGCTTTTTTTTATGCACTGTTTTTAATCTATTGGGGATTGATTTACCTGTAGCACATGATGTAAATTTTTATAAGGAAATGAAATGCCCATACTTCTACTCGGCTTGTATTTTTCTTGCCTGCTTCAGCTATCTTTGCTATTTTTCACTTAAAGCAGCTTATATATTTTATATCAAGATAAGACAGCATAGAATATTATATCTTTTATCAATACCTGTGATTATTGTTTTTTTATGTATTTACAGTCCATTTTTGTTACCTTATGAGCTGGCTATACTCAGTAAACATTTGGGCCTTTGGATATCAATGAATTTTTTAGGATGTGCACTGACATTATGTTTCATGATGTCACTTATTGAGGATTTTAATAATATATGTTATTTAAAACAAAAATTTCATGTTTAATTATTGAGAAAATATAGTTATGCTGATTTTTGATAATTTTAAAAACTTTAAAGGAATTAATTGCTTGACTCCGGGCAGAACAAAAGTATTAATTCTGAGCTGTTCTTCAGGAGGAGGGCATATTAAAGCTGCACAGAGCTTATGTCTTGCTTCAAGGCAGTTTAATGAGTTGAAAATATATCATATCGATGTACTAAAGCATATGTCTAAGTTCTTCAGAAAAGTATATGCAGATTCATATAT
>DASCNA010000274.1:0-6804 GCA_036011305.1 Victivallales bacterium | reverse complement strand
AAAAACATGAAAAAAAAAAAAAAAAAAGAAAAATTATTTCGCTATCTCTACTCAAAAGGGTTCAATAAAACAGTTATTTATGAACAAATTGATGAATTTTTAAAATAATCTAAAGTTTTATTTTTTATATAATAGTGTTAGACATTATAATATATTAATATAAATTTATACTTTTTAGCAATTCTTTAACAAATAATAGATCGCCTTAATTAATAATGAATAATAAAGAACATATACGAAATTTTTCGATAATAGCACATATAGATCATGGAAAATCAACACTTGCTGACAGATTGCTGGAAGCCACGAGTTCCATAGATAAAAGAGATTTTCAAAATCAGGTTCTTGACAGTATGGAACTTGAGAGAGAAAAAGGTATTACTATAAAATCACATCCTGTCAGAATGATTTATGCAGCAGATGATGGTGAAGAATATCAGTTTAATTTAATTGACACACCTGGACATGTTGATTTTTCCTATGAGGTAAGCCGTTCTCTGGCTGCATGTGAAGGAGCTCTTCTTTTAATAGATGCAACTCAAGGAGTACAGGCTCAGACTGTAGCTAATGCAAAACTGGCAATGAAACAGAATCTTGTAATAATTCCTATTATTAATAAAATAGATTTGCCTGCTTCAAATATAGATTTGTGTATTGAACAATTGGAAGAGATACTTGCCATTCCCGGAGAAGAAGCAATACTGGCTAGTGCGAAAGACGGGCAGGGCATAAAAGAAATTCTGGAAGCTATTGTAGAATTAATTCCTGCACCTGAAGTTGAAGAAAACCTATTAGGTACAAATGCTCTTATATTTGATTCAAATTATAATGCTTACAGAGGTGTAGTGAACTATGTAAAGGTAGTAAAAGGATCACTGCAGAGAGGGAATAAAATAAAACTATTCAGTAATAATCTGGAAAGTGATATAAAAGAAGTCGGTTACTTTCAGCTTGGAATGAAACCTCTTAAAGTTTTGGAAGAAGGTTCTGTAGGATATGTAATTGCAAATATTAAATCTCCCAGTGATTCTAAAATAGGAGACACTATCACAAGAACCGATGATCAGGCGAAAGAACCTCTGCCGGGCTTTAAAGAAATACGGCCGCTGGTTTTTAGCGGAATATATCCTATTGACACAGCCGATTATGAACAGTTGAAATTAAGCATGGCAAAACTTCAACTTAATGATGCTGCTTTTGTTTATCAAGCAGAAAGTTCTGCAGCTCTGGGATTTGGATTCAGATGCGGATTTCTTGGATTACTTCATATGGAGATAATACAGGAAAGATTAAGGCGTGAATATAACATGAATATTATAGCTACATATCCCAGTGTGATATATCATGTTTATATGAAAAGCGGAGAAGTGAGAAATATAGATAATCCTATTCACCTGCCGGATCCAACTCTCATAGATAAAATTCAGGAGCCTAGAATATTAACAAATATTATGTTTCCTAATAACTACATAGGAGATGTAATGAATCTGATTTTAAATAAACGCGGCGAGTGTACAGCTACAGAATCGATTGATACAAAGCATGTCATGATAACTGCTCATCTGCCGCTTCATGAAATACTAATAGATTTTCATGATAAACTGAAATCAATCACAAAAGGTTACGGTAGTATGGATTATGAGCCGTATGACTATAAAGCCGGGGATCTTGTAAAGCTTGATATTCTTGTTCATGGTGAACCTGTCGATGCCTTTTCATCAATTGTACACAGAAGTATGGCTGAATATAGAGGAAGGCAGATAGCTGAAAAACTAAAAGAAGTTATTCCTCCTCAGATGTTTAGTGTACCTATACAGGCGGCTATCGGAGGTAAAGTTATTGCCAGAGAAACAATTCGCCAATTAAGAAAAAATGTTTTAGCAAAATGTTATGGTGGCGATATTTCCAGAAAAAGAAAACTTCTTGAAAAACAGAAAGAAGGAAAGAAGAAAATGAAGCAGATCGGGAAAGTCAATATCCCCCAGGAAGCATTTGTGGAAATATTAAAATCAACTTAAAAAATACGGATTTCAGAATGTTGATTTATGATTGTATCTATAAAATTAATATAAGATATACAATAATATTGAATCCCGCTTTTAGCGAGACAAGTCTAAATTTATAACGCTTAGCGTAAACTTGTGCTGTTTTGCAGTATCTAAAATCAGAAAATTAATTTATAACTTATGACTAAAAAAATGTTAAAAAGCCACAATATTCGAAAAGAAATAAAATTACTGAATAAGCTTACTCGTTCTCGTCTAAGAAGAGATGATGATATATTGACTGATAAGCAGAAAAAAGAGATATCTGATATAAACAGTAAAGTTAAAAAACTGGATGTTAAAGATAGCCAGAAAGTTAAATCGGAGTTAACAGGTCTCACTAATCGCTATAATAAAACAGTACCCAAAAAGAATTTTAAAATTATTCTGGAATACGCTGAAATAATAGTTGTAGCTTTAACAGTTGCTTTTGGTATCAGAGCCTTATATGTCCAGCCTTTTAAAATACCTACAAGTAGTATGCAACCTACTCTTTTCGGTATTCACTATATAGAGAAGAAGGCAATTCCTGACTTACCGCAACCACTTGAATTTGCGCTGTTTTCTACACAAAGAGCTAAAGCGGTAACTGAGAAAGGCGGACCATTTGAAGGTTTTTTCCCTCCATACAGCAAATTCTTGTTCTTCCCGTGGAGCGCATTTGATATAGGTGGAGTTAGATATGATCTGCCTGGAAAACCGCAGAAAGTGGCAGAGTACAGTTTTTTGAAATACAAAAGCATGCCTACATATTTCCCAGCTAACACTACCATAGCAAATGGCTGGTTGTCAGACGGAGATCATCTGTTTGTAAATAGATTGATATATCATTTCGTTGAACCTGCCCGCGGTGACATAGTTGTTTTCACAACAAATGGTTTATACGAGGATGCTACAGGTCAACCCTTAACTAAAGTTGGTTTTTACTATGTTAAACGGTTAGTAGGTATGCCGGGTGATTATATGAAAATTGTAAATAATATGCTTTATATAAAACCGAAAGGGAAAAATAGCTACAAACCTGTTACTGATTTTAATGTTGAAGCCTTTAATAGAATTTATTCGCATAAAGGTGGATATCAGGGCTACACTTCAGTAGGACGTCTGGCTAAAGGAAAAGTAGTACATGTTCCGCCAAACAGTTATTTTATGATGGGTGATAACAGTTACTGGAGTGCAGACAGTCGATATTGGGGGTTTGTTCCCAGACAGAATATTGTAGGAAAAGCCTTATTTGTTTTCTGGCCGTTCTCAAGACGCTGGGGTATGGCAGATGTTCAGCCTCCGGTAAATTATCCAACAGTGATTGGACCTAACGGATATATAAAAGCTATGACTATGCAGTAGCAGTTACCTAATTACGAATTATGATTTAAGAAACTGCATGCTCACAAATTACGTCCAACCGGATAAACAGGCTAAATGCTATGCGAAATAATTTACATACTAAAAATGAAGCATACCTTGTTTCAAAGAAATATGTTTTTTTGAGGTACATATTACTCTTCTTATTTGGTGCTTTTTATGCACTGGCTTTCCCTGTTTTTAATGTTTCATGGATTGGATGGATTGGTTTAATACCACTATATCTTCTTGTTAGAAATTTAAGAAAATCTCAGGCATTAGCCGGCGGATTTATCTGGGGATACGGCTGGAGTATCATCTCTTTTTATTGGATGGGAAAAATTGAACCTTTTATCCCTTATTTAATGTCTGCAGTATTAGCATGCTTCCCTGCAGTTTGGAGCATATTTATACCGGTCTTAAATAAATATCTTCTTATTCCTGCAAAAGTTCAGCTGGAAGGATATAATGCCGCGCGTAAATATTTGATGGAAAACAAAAACCATACTAAAAAAATATTTCTTTGTCTCTCTATAGCTGCTTTCTGGAGTATTCTTGAATGGGTAAGAAGCTGGATTTTTACCGGATTGCCTTGGAATTATCTGGCTATAACTCAATGGAGTAATATTGCTGTAATTCAAATTGCATCCATTACAGGTATTTATGGAGTAAGCTTTATTTTAGCTTTTGTTAATATTGCTTTGGCCGAAACTATATTAGCTTGTTATTACGGATATAAATATAAAACTAAATTTTATAGACCTGCCGTTGTTTATCTGGCAATTCTGTTAGTCGTTTGTAATTTTGTTTATGGTATTTACAGAATTACTAAGTTACATCGTTTACCTGAAAAAGATTATGTCAGTTTACGGGCACTGGTAGTTCAGGGAAATCTCCCGCAGTTAAGATTTTATTCAAGAACTGAAGCTTTGGAGGCATTAAAGATCTATCTGGGTGATTCAGCACAAATGCTTCCATTAAAACCCGATATATTGATTTGGCCGGAAAGTGCTGTTCCTCAACCGCTTAGAGGGGGAGGGGATGTGAGCGAGAAATATAGAGAGGGTTTGGGAAAACTTTTGGAAAAATTTCATACTGAAATACTGTTGGGTACTATATATTACAGCGATACTCTAAATGCAAAAGGGGATTATTCTATATATAACAGTGCTTTGCTCATAAACCCCCAGGGCAAAATAGTTGATAGATATAGTAAAATGCATCTTGTACCTTGGGGAGAGTATACCCCTATGGAACATACATTTCCTTTTTACTACATTTATCCGTGGATAAAAAAAACGTTCGGCATGGGGAGATCATTGACCCCTGGCACAAAAAATACAGTTTTTAAACTAAAAAAAGGAATTAGGGCTTCTGTTTTGATATGTTTTGAAGACGCATTTCCAGCCGTATCAAGAGAACATATTTTGCATGGAGCCAATATGCTCGTTACTATAACCAATGATGCATGGTTCCCATCAAGCAGTGAACCGGAACAGCATCTGGCTCAGGCGGTTTTTAGATCAGTTGAAAATAATCGTGTAATGATCAGATCAGGAAATAATAACGGAACTTGCGTTATACAGCCTGACGGTGCTATAACAGATAGTATTTTTCATAAAAAAGTAGATGGAAAACTTGTACCTGCTCCGGATATTGAGGGTAGGGGGGCTGCTGTTTTTAAAGTTAAGGTGCAGAAAGATCCGGCAATGACATTTTATACTAAATATGGTAATATTTTTATTTATGCATGTTTGTTTGTTTTTGTATTAAGTTTGATTGTTTGCATCTGGCAATGGAAAGATAAAAAACAGCAGATGCTACCTTAATGAACAATGATTAATTGTTAATAATAAAAAAAAAATGAAAAAACAAAAGAAAAGATTAATAAGAGCTGATGAATTAGTAGTAAAACAGGATCTGGCTGATTCACTGGATGAAGCTAAGAAAATGATTTTGGCAGGTTTTGTCAGAATCGGAAGCGATAGAGTTATTTATAAGTGTACTGATATGCTGGATATTAATGTTTCTTTGAATATTAACCGCCCCTGTCCATATGTGAGTAGAGGTGCATATAAACTCAAACCTGCTTTTGATAAGTATTTAAATGATCTTTCTGGTAAAACTGCAGCAGATATAGGTGCATCCACAGGAGGATTTACCGATTTAATGCTCCAGTACGGAATAGTAAAAGTTTACGCTATAGATGTAGGACACAGTCAGCTTCATTATAAATTAAGAAATATTCCTCAGGTTATAAATATGGAAAAGCTGAATGCTAAAAATATGGATTCAGAGACACTGCCTGAACTAGTGGATATTGTAACGATGGATGTTTCTTTTATTTCTGTTATCAAAGTTCTGCCTGCTGTAAATCAAATTCTTAAAAACGATGGTTGGAGTTTTATCCTTATTAAACCTCAATTTGAAGCAGAAAGAAATGAAATAGGGGCAGGTGGAGTTGTCAGAGATGTAAATATAAGAAAAAAATATGTTGATAAAGTCACTTCCTTTGTAGGGGATATTTTGAAATGGAAAGTGCTGGATATTCTTCCTTCACCTATAAAAGGTCCGAAAGGCAATCAGGAATTTATAATGGTTTCTCGTAAAAATGCTCTCAACTCATTATAATTTAGATTAAGATAGTTAAAATAAGTTCGATAGGTTTAATTTAAAACTGTATTTATTCTCATGAACTTGAAAAAAGAGTTAAAATTAATAGATGTTTTTTGTATTGCATCCGGCGCAATGATAAGTTCCGGTTTATTTATTCTGCCTGGTATTGCACATGCACTGGCCGGACCGGCGGTTGCTATTTCTTACTTAATTGCCGGCCTTTTGGCTTTAACCGGAATGTTAAGTCAGGCTGAACTTGCATCTGCCATGCCAAAAGCGGGTGGCACATATTTTTATGTTAACAGAACAATGGGGCCTGCTGTCGGAACCGTTGACGGTATTTTAACATGGTTTTCATTATGCCTGAAAACCTCATTTGCGTTAGTCGGTATGTCTGCTTTTTTTGCGATTCTGGTAACTTTAGATATAAGAATTATAGGTCTTGTGCTATGTGCTGTTTTTCTTTTTGTAAATATTATTGGGATTAAAGAAGCCAGCAAAATTCAGATTATTTTAGTTTTCGGGCTTTTTGCTATACTAACTGCATATATCTTATTTGGTTTTTCTGCGGTTAGAGCCGAAAACATTATAGAGTTTCTTCCTCATGGTATTGGACCTGTTTTCTCTACAGCAGGTTTGGTTTTTGTTTCATATGGCGGATTGCTCAAAGTTGCAAGCATTGCAGAGGAAGTTAAAGATCCGGCTAAAACTGTCCCGCTGGGGATGATCTTTGCTTTTATTGTTGTTACGACTTTTTATGTATTGGTAGTATTTGTCACTTCAGGTATTTTGAATAAAA
>DASCNA010000273.1:0-4094 GCA_036011305.1 Victivallales bacterium | reverse complement strand
ATAATTAAATATCTTGTTAAATTAATAAATATTGTTAATATATTTTAATAATGAAATATTTATATAAGAAAACCTATCTCTTTTAAAATTATTTAAAGGCTTATATTTTATGGATAATATTACAAATGAACAGGATGATAAACCACCTGCTTCAAATAAAATTAAATTGCAACTAAAAAAACGACCAGAGAGTGCTAGTGGAAACTCGCAGAATGGTGTAAATAAGGAACCAGCAATAAAATTATCTGTTAATAGTGATCTTGGTAGCAAAGAGAGTGTTGACCTATCTAAGAAACTTGAATCTGAACTCTCCAATGAAGCCAATACTGAAAAAAAAGTTACTGATACTGTGAAACTGAATTTGAACTCAATCAGCAGTAAGACTGGCCTAAATCCAACAGATTTAAATACTAACGATTTTAGTAAAGATAATTTGAATAATTCAACTGCTGTTACTGAAAACATTAATAATGCTGAAAGTTTTTCTACCAAGCCTAAAATTAAACTCTCCAATCAAAAGCCAGAAGTGGATGCTCAGAATGGAAAAATTAATTTAAATTTGAAATCTAATAATGAAATTGAAGACCTCCAGGTAAAAGATGATGGTATTCCACCTGTGCAGCTTGAGGCAAAAAATGAAAAAGTATCATTGCGGTTTTCTGATAAACCTGATGGGCCTGCTAAAAAGAAGATTACCGATACAATTAAATTAAAAATGAGCCCTGATTCAAAACTACCTTCATTTAGTGAAGCATTTGATTCTATGGAGAAATCAAATGATATTCTTAAAGAAGAGCCTTCTAATGTCCAACAAGAACAAAATATTCAGACAAATGATGAACCGGTGCCAAATTTAAATGTAAAGAGTAAAAGAAAAATTACTACAATTTATATAATTATTGCTTTAATAATACTTTTAGTGCTAATTTATTATGTATGTACGTCACTGAACGTGTTTTTATCCTTAGGATAGGATAAACAAATTTTATTATAATAACAGTTTAGGTAATAATTTATGAACAAATATGAATGTGCTATAGACCTTTCAGGCCCTTATGCGTCCTTTGGTGTTTCTGATAACAGTGAAGTTCTATTTTCTGAGTCTTTTTTACTTCAAAATAGAAAAAACGCGTTGTTTTTCGATAAATTCTTTTCATATCTCACGAAGTATAATATTACAGTTAATGATATTTCTAAATGGATTGTAGGAACCGGGCCGGGAAGTTTCACCGGGTTAAGAATAGCCGCCTCTTTTGTGTCAGGGATTGTATACAATACAAATATTGAGACCATTGGCATTCCTTCAGCTTTTCCTGTTGCATCCGAAATCGGTTTAAAAGAAGGTAAAAACATAGCAGTACTTTTTTACGCCGCCAAAGGGGCTTTGACTATTTACAGTATTGTAAATAAAGATGGATCTTTAATTGAAGCAGAACCTCAAAAAGAAATATGTAGTGAAAACCTGAATATTTTAGAAAAATATGAGAAAGTAGTATTTTTGAAAAATAAAAATATTGATAATTTCATCTCTATAAACAATCTGAATATTGATAATTTAACTGTGTTGGATTATTTTCCTGTAGAAAATATGCTGACTAATGACTGGAAACCTAAAACAACAATTAACGATCTATTATATGTGAGACCACCATCAGTAACAGTTCCGAAAGAATAAAGCTTACTGGCTGCGTTGGTATTTATAATGAAAAAATTTCTTCTTTTTTTTATATTTATTTTTATTTCAGTATCTATTTTTGCTGAAAGTGAGAATATAGGGATACTTGCTACAGTAAATGGAGAGCCTGTTACTTTAGGTGATGTTTTGAACATAACAGCAGCACATGAAGCTCGTTTGCCTCTCTTGTACAAAGGCGAAGAACTTACTAAACAGCTTCATAAAATGAGATTGAAAGCTCTAAATGCCATAATAGATAGGAAATTGGTATATATGAGTTTCGAGGAGCATGGTTTCACACTTCCAAGAGTATATGTCGAAGAAAATTTAGATAATTTATTAGAAAAATTTAATGTTGAATCAAGACTTGAACTCCAGAAAATCCTTAATATGGAAGGCAGATCTTACTCAGAATTTAAGAAGAGAGCATATGAAACTGCTGCAGTAGATGCATTGATTTACAGTAACAGCTATAGTAATATATTTATTACACCAAAACAGGTTTTTGATTATTACAGAGAGCATAAAAGTGAGTTTACTACTCCGGAGTCTTTAAAACTAAGCATTATTACTCTTAAAACAAATGGGGTTCATGCTCAGGAATTGAAACCATTGTCTAAATATTTAAGTAAAATCTTGAAAGGTAAAAATTCTGAAGCTTTTAAAGATGCAGTTACTTTATATTCCGATGGACCCAATTTGAAACAGGGGGGTGACATAGGCTGGGTACCGATAAATGAACTTAGAAAAGCTTTCCATAGTGTTTTAAAAGAAGCTAAAAAAGGTAAAGTTTACGGTCCCATTATATCCAAAGAAGCATACTATTTTATTAGAATTGATGATGTTAAGAAGAAACGCATTGAAAATTATATGGATGCTAAAATAGAGATTAGAAAAAAACTTACACGTAAAAGTCAGGAAAAAGGTTACAAAGAGTACATTGATGGACTTAAGAAAAAAGCAGTAATAAAATATTACATTTAAATTCAGGCATTAATTTTCAGTTAAACATCATAAAAATTTATTCCGGCATAACTTACGCAATGTTGAAAATCTCCGGTTATATCTCCCGATGTAATATATTCAACAAGTTCTCCTTTAAGATTCTGTTTATTTTTTATTGCCATTTCAATAATTTTAAGAAGAATAGTTATCGGTTTAGCACCACAAACTGTAGCACCTGTTTTTTGAATATATTTTTCAAAATCAACTGATTTTTTAGATAATATCTGTTTAACAGCACCTATGTCTAAGTTATAGAGATTCTCTTTAATATTATTTGTAAACGGCAGATAGTTAAAAGATTTTCCATAATGAGTGAAATCTGAACTTATAATCCATAAAGTATTTTTATCAAAAAACTTATACATTGCTTTTATCATATTTTCTTGTTCAGTAGCCTTGGTGTATCCGCATATAACTGGCAGTATAGGAATATTATCAAATATTTTTTTTATTAGCGGCAACTGTACTTCAAGAGAGTGTTCAAGTTTATGGGCGTCAGGATTTGAAGTAAAGCCTGTTTGAGATAATTCTTTAACAGCATTGACATCAACAGCTAATTCTCCAAATGGTGTATTACATCTGTCATAAGTAGGTAGAGCCATACCGGTAAATCCCACATAGTGAGATGGGCAAAGTATGATAATTCTTTCATATTTTCCATTATCTGCAGTAGCCAATGTCTCTGCTGCTATCTTTCCGGAAAATGTATAGCCGGCATGAGGAACTATAACAGCTCTAATATACTTATCTTTAAATTTTAATAATTCTTTATTTTGGATAAAAGAATCAATTTGAATTTCAAGTTGCTGCGGATTGCTACTATAAAATTGTCCTGCTACTGATGTTTTTCTTAATGAGTGATTCAACATTTTTCACCTGCTTATTATACATATAATTACTATATTTTAATTCAATTGTTAATTTCTCAGCAAAAATACCCTATCGCCGTTGTCATTTTTATATACAAGTACTGCATAACGGCTGTTTGATAACTGTCTTATTAATTCAATTCTTTTCTGAGTTACCAATACTATATTGGTTTTAAATGTTTTTAATATTGAGAGTGCTGGTGATAAAGCTTTGCCTCTTGATATTTTTTCCCAAATCCTGTATTTTTCCGGAGAGTATGAATACATAAAATATGGATCAAGCATTACAAGATATTTAAATTCAGGCAGGTGATAAAACAAGTAAGGTGTATTATCCCAACTGGATGTAAATATTAATTTTTTAGGATTTATTTCGGTAGTCTTACTGCTCATTAAATTATTTTTTATCCATTTACTAACAGAAACAAAAGGGATTTTATCTCTATAAGTATCTTTTCTAATTATGCTGATACTTTTATATAATGACAAAGCCAGTAGTAAGTAAAGAATAATAAATAGAATAAATTTTATATATTTATTTAAAT
>DASCNA010000272.1:0-3270 GCA_036011305.1 Victivallales bacterium | reverse complement strand
TTTTAGAGGATGAGGTGCTGCACGTGCAGCACCTCATAAATAGCCGCCCAAGAAAAACATTGGGCTATAAAACTCCATATGAAGTTCTAGCTTCTGGAATTAATTAGATGGGGTTGCACTTGTAAGTTGAATTTAAGTTAATTTTGTTTATAAGCTGATCTTTACTTATCTGTGTAAACCATATTTTTCCATCATTTGAAGAAAAAACCAATCCTATTCTATTGTCATTTGATGCTATAGCTATTATAGGTCCACGAAATTCCTCAGAAGTATCGCCTGCATGATCTACATAATGTTCCCCAATAAGAGAAAGCTTATTATTTTTGTTATCTTCTCTGAATAGCGCATAATATATATTATTATTACTGTTTTTATACTTATTGTAGGGCACAGCATAAACACCCTCATCACTTAGACTAGTGATAGGTTGATTATACTCTTGCGAATCACCTATAAATGGAGTATTTTCATTAGTGGCTACTATGGCCTTATTTGCTTTAGAATCCATGACAAACTTGGTAAATTCAAAACCATTACCATGAATTGTATTTGCTAATATTGCAAAATTATTACTGTTCGGTACATTTACAACTGTTGAAACAAGACCACGTGCTTGATCGAAAATACTTCCATTTTTATCATATAAATAAGCGCTAGCTATCTTGTCTCCATTCATATCTATCTTGACAAATCTATAGTGATAAGGATATGAAGATTCTCTTGTCACTTCCATAATATTGTACGAAGAATCTTTCCAGTCAGTAGATATTGATATATGATGAACTTCTTCTCCATCAAATAACTTTTTCTGATCAATTGTATTTCCATTCTTATCTAGTTTAACAAAATAATATTGATCACCACCGCTAGTATAATAAATTCTAGCGATAATAGCATATCCACCCCCTGGTGCTCCTGTAATAACCAGATCTCCGACGTCGCCTAATCCTGTAAATGATATAGATTTTTCTGCCTCTACATTTCCACTTTCATCTAATAATGCAAAGTTAATTGAAGTTGCAGTACGCTGCTTGTAATAAACTACTGCAAAGCCCTCTTTTCCATCTGTTCGTTTGGATATTGATGCGATATTTCCATCCCCAATATACATACCAGCCGAACATACTGAAGAAACAGCAGCCATACTTACTAATGCAATTATAAAACCAATCATTTTTTTCATACTATTTTCCTTTTCTTGTTTATTTGTTATTTATAAAGTCTTTAAAGCTCACCAACCTTAAAGGCTTTGTTTCATGAAATTTCGTGAAGATTTTATCATGCAGCAGGTTTTAGTGCCTGAAGCATACACGCTTGGTACTGTTTTAAATACAGATTGCCTAGATGTCCTCCATAATCAAAATATGTAAGTCTACTTCCGAGAGTATCTGCCAGCCAAACTCTATCTTCAGGTGTCAACAAGAAGTCATCAAGGTTATGAAACACCCTTACTTTAGGATTTTTTTTCAGATCATCGGCAATAGCATAGAGACTGCTTTTTTCATTAAGTTCAGACAGTGTAACTTTTTTGTGAAAGTAGTTTGAAAAATATGGTACCCCAAAAATCTTTAAGTAATCTTCAAAGCTGGCACTGTCAGCTACTTTGTAAACAGCCTTACGATTTGCCCAGCTGTAGTCGCCTTTTATTAAATCCTGCCGCTCATGATCAACATATAAAATAGTGTAAAGTGTTTCTACAACAGTCTGATGAAAACTAAACCCAATCAGAACTTTAGCCTCGTCTTCTGTCAAGGGAATTCCATGCTGATTTTTTGAAAAACCGTACATAAGAAAACTTTTATACTTTTTCCCTATTGCAATTGTATTGCTCAGCCTTTTATCTTTAGGCCATTTCTTCCATATATCGTTTAAACTGTCAAGAGCGCGAACTGCATGAAGCATATTTACCGGAGGATCTAAAGCCAGAAAGCGATCAAAATTTATTTTTTTTTCTTTTGCATCAATGGAAGAAATGAAAAGAGTTTCTAAAGCCCCCATAGAATATCCCGTCAGTACAGTTCTAGTAATACATTTAGGGCCGTTATCATTTTTAATTTTTTTTATAATTTTCTGAAAAGCATTATATATATCCTGCGCATCAATGGGAGAATATCCGGGCATTTTTACAGATGATGCCGACACATTAAACTGCCACTGAAACCCGCTGCTTATTACTAAAACAGAATAGCCCTGTTTATATAGCAGTTGAGCAATAGCTGCCGGAGTATATGCCCCATAGTAAGCGCCCAATCCTGGTATTATAATAGCTAAAGGCGCAGGTTTATCCTGCATCCATAAACCGTATTTTAATTTGGGATGATCTTTGATTATAGATATGCTGTCCCAGTCACATTGACTGTAGAAAGCTCTATTCCATAGACTTATTGAACTCCAGAATCCATCTACTTCCACCTCTTTATCCATCAGAGGAGCACGAAGTGTATTGTCATAAGCTCCCTGCGAATGATAATTTTTCAGTTTAATAATTTTAGCTTCTGTTCCGTTAAAATATGTATTATTTTCACTCGCAGACGCCTGGAAGACAGCTGATATACTGAGGATTAAAATATATAAAACTGTTAGCATTTTCATTTTATGATTTACTCCTGTATTTTCATTATTTTATTTAGAAATATCGGTCACGATATTTGTTGTTTAAAATTCGGATATTGAATATTCGTTATTTGATATTCACTGGAATGGTCACTGATTAATAATCAGCCACCTGTATCTGCCTGTACAGATACCAGTAATTTTTTACCATATAATAAGGATCTTCGAATGCTGCTGTCATTACACTTAAATCACCGGCATGAAGAGAAAATGCACTTACCGGATCAAGCATCGATGAACCTTCGGCGGCATAAGAAACCGTATTTGCTACACCTTCCACTTCTGCAGCCATTCCAGCACCGCCAACATTACCAATTGCCTCAGCGAAAGTAGAAGGTGTTGAATCAACGATAGCGTCCGCGTCCACAGAAGCTGCATATCCTATACCCCAGCTGGCCCAGCTGATAATAGTTCTGAAGTCAAGCATATGATCAATTCCCATACCAATACCATCCCTTACATTGGAAGGCCCTAATAGCGGCAGCATTACATAAAAGCCCGGTCCGCATCCCCATGTAGCAAATGCCTGTCCCATATCAGCATTCCGAGGTGGAAGATGGAAAAAATTATTTGCTCCGTCATAAAAAAGAAGAAATGGTAAGTTAATTGCAAACCTGCCCGCCTCAATTCCAGAGTCACCTAATCTGGCTTCGCACA
>DASCNA010000271.1:0-21218 GCA_036011305.1 Victivallales bacterium | reverse complement strand
ATTAATATTTATATACAAAATTTTATTTATAAAACATATATAATTGTTTTCATCTTGCTGTATTTGGGTATAATGTAAGTCAAGTAATAATACATTTATGAAGGTTTAAATATGTCATTAAAAATAGAGTGTAATAGCGAACATGTTATCTGTTATTTTTCTGGTGCTTTAAATACAGAAGAAACTATAAAAATTGAAACGGAAGTGTTTAACGCAGTAAAAGATGCAAAATCGGTATATTTTGATTTGAAGGATACAAGTTATATCGCTTCTTCTTTTTTACGTATTTGCGGTAAAGTTGCTTTGCATAGGGACAGCAGTACTTTTTCAATAATAAATGTTCCGGAAAATGTAGCAAAAATTTTGAAAATTTCTGGGTTGTATAATGTCTTTAATGTTAAAGAATTATGATTCTGATTATTGATTATTAATGGTATATTTTTTTCTACTCAAAATAACATTATAAAAGCTAATTAAGCTGCTATGAATTAATATCCGCACGGATAATAGTTATTATGTGCTAATTAAAATAGCCCTGACAGGAGAAGCTTCACCTCCTTTTATTTTTAGTGGAAGACATATTAACTTGTACTCACCTGCAGGAACTTTCTGCAAATCAATGCATTCGAGGATGATGATATTATTCCCCAATATGATTTTGTGAGATTCAAATAAGTGATTTTTATCTCCATCAATAGATAGATAATCTATTCCAATCAGTTTAATTTTTTTCTCAACACATATTTCTGCTGCTGATGGTGCTATATAAACGAAATTACTGTCATAAGTATTATTATTGATTAAGTTCTTTTCTGAGTTATCTGTTTTAAAAAGTAGGGCTGAGGTTTCCTTAATATTGAGAGATTTTATATCCTTAGCATTTATTTCACGCTTATTTTTAATTTCGACTACAATTGCATTCAAAATAAAATTATCTATTGGTATTTCATCTATAGAGTTTCCGTTCTCGATAAAGTGGAGAGGTGAGTCAACATGAGTCCCTGTATGAGAACTCATGCTTAATTTAGATAATGTGTAAGGATCTTTTTGTTTAAAAGATTTGGTAATGTCTCTATTAAACTTTTCACAACCAGGGTAATTAATTGTATTTGTGTCAAGCGATATTGAAATATCATATATTTTATTACTCATAATTCCTCTAATTATTTAACAATATGACATGCTACAAAATGTCCTTTTTTTATTTCGCGTAATTTTGGTCTTTCAGTTTTACATCTGGTCTCTACATATTGACACCTTGTACAGAATTTACATCCTTTAGGCGGATCAATAGGGCTGGGAAGTTCTCCTGTCAGCTTAACTCTTTCTATGTTTTTTTTATTAAGATCTTCAATTTTAGGAATTGCTGAAAGCAATGCCTGTGTATAAGGATGCTGAGGATTAGCATAAAGTTCTTTACTTTCTGTCAGTTCGACCAAATCACCAAGGTACATAACCCCAACTCGATCTGAAATGTATTTTACCATACTTAAATCATGAGCGATAAATAGATATGTGAGGTTCTTTTCTTCCTGCAGATTTTTCAATAGATTTACAACCTGAGCCTGAATAGAAACATCCAGTGCGGATATTGGTTCATCACATACAATAAATTCAGGTTCAACCGCAAGCGCTCTAGCTATTCCTATCCTCTGTTTTTGACCTCCGCTGAATTCGTGTGGAAAACGATTGGCATGCTCTTTATTAAGACCTACCTGTTCAAGAAGACTATATACTATTTCCTGTCTTTCTTTCTTGTTTTTATACATTTTAAAGATATCAAGTCCTTCAGCAATAATGTCTGTAACAGTCATTCTTGGGTCAAGAGAAGCATCAGGGTCTTGAAAAATCATCTGGAATTTTTTAGCAAATACTTTTTTACTGACTTTTGATATATCCTTGTCTTTGTATGTGACTTTGCCTCCTGATTTGGCATATAATACAGTCAGTGTTCTTCCGAGAGTAGTTTTACCGCAACCCGATTCACCGACGATTCCCAGTGTTTCTTTTTTATATATATCAAAAGATACACCATCAACAGCTTTTAAAAGCTTATTGCCTTCAACGTGAAAGTACTTTTTTAAGTCTTGTATTTCTAATAATTTTTCCATTTAAATACCTGCTTCTATTTTGGCATGAGGTGATTTACGCTGTATTTTCGGAGCATCTTCATGTTTTAGCCAGCACTTTGTAAAGTGTCCGCTTTTAAATTCAAAGTTTGGCGGTTTTTTCTTAGAGCATATTCTCATTGCATAAATACATCTTGCAGCAAAAGGACAGCCTATCGGTGGACTTAATAAATCAGGTGGTGTACCGTCAATTGATATCAATGGATAATCTGAATCATCTTCAATTCTGGGCATCGAGTCAATCAATCCCCAGGTGTATGGGTGCTGTGCTTCAAAGAATACTTCTTTAGCTGTTCCTTCCTCCATTATTTCTCCGCCGTACATTACAATCACTCTTTCTGCAATGTCAGCTACAACACCCAAATCATGTGTAATTAATATAATTGAGGTGTTCAGTTTTATTTTCAGATCCTTCATCAAATCAAGAATTTGAGCCTGTATAGTAACATCCAGGGCTGTAGTTGGCTCATCGGCAATAAGAATATCTGGGTTACATGCCAAAGCAATTGCAATGACAACCCTTTGACGCATTCCTCCGCTGAATTGATGAGGATATTGCTTTATTCTTGTTTCAGGATTAGGTATACCTACAAGTTTGAGTAACTCAAGAGCTTTTAACTTTGCTTCTTTTTTTGAAGTTTTTTGATGTATAAGAATTCCTTCCATGATCTGTTTTCCTATTTTCATGGTCGGATTCAAAGATCCCATAGGGTTTTGGAAGATCATGCCGATTTCTTTACCCCTGAGCTTCATCATCTGACGTTCAGTCATCGGTATTATTTCTTCACCTTTGTACTTAATGCTTCCCTGTTTGAATCTGCCAGGCGGCATTGGTATAAGCTTCATAATACTCTGAACTGTAACCGATTTACCTGACCCAGATTCACCTACAATAGCTAAAGATTCTCCTTTGTTAAGATAGAAGTTGATTCCGCGCAGGACTTGAACTTCTCCAACATAAGTATCAAAAGATATATGTAAATCTTTAACTTCTAGTATTTTCTCATTATCCATTATTATTAAACTCCATGATGCAGTTAATTATTTTCTGAGCTTAGGGTCCATAGCATCACGAAGACCGTCACCTAAGATATTAAAAGTCAGAGTTGTTATAGAAATCATTATAATCGGTATAAGAAATAAAAATGCTGCCGAGTATATTTGATTATAACCATTATTTGCGAGACTACCCCATGAAGCGTTCGGTGGGGGGACTCCAAGCCCTATAAAACTTAAGTAGGCCGATGTAAAAATTGCAGTTGGAATATCAAGAGTAAGACGAACTATGATTATCCCCATACAGTTAGGAAGAAGATGTTTCATCAGCACTCTGAATCTACTGGCCCCAAGTGCCTGTGAAGCCATTACATATTCGTTATGTTTTATCTTCATGACTTCACCGCGTATCAGCATTGCCATGTAAAGCCAACTGGTAGTACTCATTGCTATGATGATTGTAAGAACTCCTGGTCCTAATACAATCATAAGAAGGATAATATAAATAATTGATGGAATAACAAAGAATATTTCTACAATTCTCATCATGATCAAGTCTGTTTTTCCGCCGATCAATCCAGCTAACCCACCATAGATAGTACCTATTATCCCTTCTGATACTACAACCGTAATTGCAATAAGAAATGAAACACGACCACCAAGCCATACACGTGTAAATTCATCGCGTCCGAATTGGTCTCCACCGAAGAAATGTCCCTGCATAAATATTTTCCAGTTCCATTGTGAAGCAATACTGAAGTCCATATTTCTAAATGAATAACCGTTTATATATGGACCGAAAATACACAAAGCAACAAGGATAACAATTACCCAGAATGACCATACTGCAGCCTTATTCTTTTTGATTCTGCGAAAGGCATCCTGCCAGTAAGTCATGCTCTGGCTATATATTTTTTCACTTTGAAGGATATCATTACCTACAATCTCAAAGTCTGATTTTGTAATTTTTTCAGCCATTTTAATTGTCTCCCTTCTTTGCGTGAAGTCTGATTCTAGGGTCAATAAAACCGTATGAAATATCTACAATCAATACCATAGCTATAAGGAACACTGCATAAAACAGTGTTATTCCAAGTGCTGTAGTGTAGTCATTGTTCATTACACTGTCAACAAAATATTTACCTATGCCAGGTATTGCAAATATTTTTTCAACTACCAGTGATCCTGTAAGAACGGCGGCTAGCATTGGTCCTATGTAAGTTATAATCGGCATAATAGCATTTCTTAAAACATGTTTTATAACTATACCTGTTGGGGATACACCTTTGGCTCTGGCAGTTTTTATATAATCCTGTCCCAGTACCTCAATAGTAGAGGCTCTCATAAGACGCATTACCATAGCAACAACTGCCATACCGAGAGCTATTGTCGGAAGTACAGTAGACCAGGTCTGTGACACTCCTGCAATTGGCAGAATCTGTACTCCTGTTGAAGTAAGAATCCAGATTACCAGCCACTGGAGAATACCTGCAATAGCAAATGATGGAACAGAAACCCCTATAATTGCTATAATAAGTGCCAAGGTATCCCATTTTTTCGCTCGATTCAGAGCTGCTATAACTCCCATTACTAAACCGAAAACAAAACCGAAGATCATTGCTCTGATACCAATCTCAAGAGAGTACGGGAAATGGTTTGCAATTATTGTCGAAACTTTTCTACCGCGCTGTCTCATAGATAAGCCCAAATTAGCATGAGCTAAATTATTCAGATAAATACCATACTGCTGATAAAGCGGTTTATCTAAACCATATTTTTTCATGATCTGAGCTTTAATCTGCGGAGGAATCACTTTTTCGCTGGCAAAAGGATTCCCTGGCAGCATGTGCATCAGGAAAAATGTGATTGTTGCAATCACCCATAACGTTATGAAGGCATAGATGATTCGTTTAATAATGTATTTTACCATACTAATTTGATCCTATATTATTAATTATTAGATTATTTTTCAATATATGCCCAGTACAAGCTGGCAGCGGGGTTAAACACTACACCCTTCAGCCATGTTTTTTTGAGGAAGCTTGCGTATGGGTAAAAGAGCGGAACAATAGGTGCATTTTTTATAAGTATTTCTTCAGCTTTGTGCATATCAGCCATTCTTTTATCATTATTTGGTGAAACTGTAGCTTCGCTAATCAGTTTATCATACTCTTTATTGGAAAACTGAGGATCGTTATTTCCCCCGCCAGTCACAAATAAATTCATATAAGTCATAGGGTCATTGTAATCAGGTATCCAGCCGCCAAAAACCATATCAAAATTATGCTGCTGCATTTTTACAAGTCTTCCCTGGAAAGTTTCAACATCGATTGCAACATCCAGTCCGAGATTCTTCTTTAACTGCTGTTGGATAAAAACACAGATTTTAGGCCTAATTCCACTGTTATCTAAAAGAAGTTTCAGGTGTATTGGAGGTTTTACTCCCAGTTCTTTCAAACCCTCAGCAAACAGTTTTTTAGCTTCTTTTATATTTACCTTAATATTATAAGAACCGTAGACTTGTCTGAAACCTTTGTTATCAGGCCCTTTTGTTCCTGGAGGAACCAAGGCATATGCAGGTTTTGAACCGTTCTTAATAATATAGTTGCATAATTCAGTTCTGTTTATTGCCAGAGATATAGCTTTTCTTATTTTCAGATTCTTTAAGTATTTATTATGTAAATTAAATTCTAAGTACATAATACCGCCTGCAGGTACTGAAAGTAACTCATTACTGTTTTTAAATTGAGGTATCTGATTAGCAGTTATATGTGTCAGATCTATCTGGCCTGTCCTGAACATAGCAGCTGAAGTGTTAGGGTCGGCAACCAAATCATATACAAGATTATCAATTTTTATATTTTTCTTATTCCAGTAATATGGATTTTTCTTGAAAACATATTTTCCACCGGCACCGGTTATCCATTGGGTCAGTTCCCATGGTCCGTTGTAAATCATATCTTTTGGTGTTAAAGCATAATTTTTATTAACTTTATTAAAGAATGCTTCATTACACGGCATGGTTGGACTTCCGCTCACAATCTGAGGGAAATAAGTGCATGGTGCATTCAGAGTAATCTGAAGTGTGTAAGGATTTAAAGCCTTAATTCCAACCTTATTAAAATCTTTAATCTTTCCGGTATTGTATGCCTCTGCATTTTTAATATTGTAGAGATAGTATCCGTATTGTGAAGCGGTTGACGGCATAAGAGTTCTTTTCATGCCGAATAGAAAATCATGCGCTGTTACCGGCTGTCCATTAGACCATTTTGCATCTTTGCGCAGGTAAAAAGTATATACTGTACCGTCTTTGGATACTTTCCAGCTTTTAGCGGCTGCCGGAACTGCATGACCAGCCTGTTTTACTCTTGTCAGCCCTTCTATACATGCTGCATCTACCTGGGCGCCTGTAATACCCGTTACCAATTGAGGATCTATAGATTTTGATGACCTGTTCAGATTGAAAACAACTGTTGAGCCTGCCATGGAGTCAGTCATGCCGACAATGAACAGCATACATAATCCTGATAAAATCGTTAAAATAAATTTTTTATTTTTCATAACCTTAGTTTTCTGATTTTTAATTTAGATAAAATAATAAGCCTGATATTTTTCTTAACCGTTACTTCTGCACATGAGCCCAGTAAAAGCTTATATTCGGACTTGTAGTTCTATATAATACCCCTTTGAGCCATGGTTTGACTAGATAATTTTTGCTTGAATAGAAAAGCGGGGCTACTGGCAGTTCTTTCATAAGAATTTCTTCAGCCTGGTGCATATAGACCATTCGTTTGCTGTCACTTGATGATTTCATTGTTTCATTAATTAATTTATCATATGATCTGTTTGAAAAATGGGAACTGTTATTGGTTCCATTTGTAATCCACAGATTTAAAAATGTCATTGGGTCATTATAATCAGGTCCCCAGCCACAGTATGATATTTGATAGCTGTGGTCAGTCATTTTTTGGAGTCTTCCCTGATATGTTTCAACATCAAGAGAAACATCTATACCCAGATTTTTTCTTAACTGCTGCTGAATAAATACACACACCTTCTGGCTTGCGTTATCATTAGCTGTCAATATTTTTAATTTTATAGGAGCTTTTACTCCAAGTTCTTTTATTCCTTCTGCAAGAAGTTTTTTAGCTTTTACTACATTTTCCTTTATATTATAATTGCCGTAGGCTTCTCTGAAAGTTTTTCCATCAGGGCCTTTTATTCCAGGTGGTACCCAGGCATAAGCAGGAACAGAGCCGTCCTTTAAAATAAATTTGGTTAACTCCTGTCTGTTTATTGCAAGCGTTATAGCTTCTCTAATTTTCTGATTTTTTAAGTATTTGTTAAGGAGATTGAACTGAAGGTACTTAGCTCCACCATCCATTTTCTGAATAAGGTCTTTGCTGTCTTTAAACTGGATTAACTGATTTCCGCTGATACTTGTAAAATCAAGCTGATTTGTTCTGAACATATTGGCGGCAGTATTTTTATTGACAATCAGATCATACTGTAATTCATCAATTTTGATGTTTTTTTTATTCCAGTAATATGGATTTTTTTTAAAAACAAATTTTCCACCTGCGCCAGTTATCCATTTGGTGAGTTTCCATGGTCCGTCATAAATCATATCTTTTGGTGTCAAAGCATAATTTTTCTTAACTTTATTATAGAATTTTTCGTTACAAGGAAAACTGGTTGAAGCTCCAACAACCTGAAGAAAGTAAGTACAAGGACCATTTAATGTGTATTGAACAGTATGGTCATTGAGAGCTTTGACTCCAACATTGCTAAAATCTTTAATTTTTCCTGTATTATATGCTTCAGCATTCTTAATGTTATATAGAAAATACGCATAAACTGAGGCAGTCGAAGGCATTAGAGCTCTTTTTATCCCAAAAACAAAATCCTGAGCAGTAACAGGCTCTCCATTAGACCATTTAGCATCTTTTCTCAAATAGAATGTATAAATTTTACCATCTTTTGAAATGTCCCATTTTTTCGCAATACCTGGAACTACCTGTCCATTTATCTTAGATCTTGTCAAACCTTCCATACACGTTGCATCAACAGCTGCACCTGTTCTTCCGGCAACAAGTTGAGGATCTATTGTTTTTGATTCCTGTCCCAAATTGTAAGTTATTTTAGTGTTGGCAAAAGCACTGTTCATTCCAAACATAAGAAGCATTGCTAATCCTGTAAATAATATCAGTGAAATTTTTTTTATTATCATGCTCTAAACCTTTTTTATGAATTGTTAAATTAGATGTTGCTGAATTAGTATTTCTTGTAAATTGAAGCAAACTGATAAATTAAAATAAAGCTTTATACTAGGAATTATTTTCAGTACAAAGCTTTATCATCATTTAAAAGATTCTACTTCTTTACATAGGCCCATCTGAGATTAACAGCAGGTGTTATCTGTGTGAATTCTACATTTTTAAGGTCTTTTTTCTGGAGCCAGATTTTGTATGGAACAAACAGAGGAGCTATAGGATTAGCTTTCATGAATATTTCTTCAGCTTTGTGCATATATTCCATTCTCTTATTTTCATTAGGGCATATCTTGGCCTTACTAATAAGATTATCATATTCTTTATTTGAGAATTGCGGATCATTATTTCCACCGCCAGATATGAATATATCAAAATAAGTCATAGGGTCATTATAATCAGGAATCCAGCCTGCATAACATATGGCAAAGTTATGCTGTTGCATTTTAACAAGTCTTCCCTGGAATGTTTCTACATCAAGGGTTATGTCTATTCCAAGGTTTTTCTTCAGCTGCTGCTGAACAAATACACATACTTTCTGATTAGGACCGCCTTGATTCAAGAGAAGCTGCAGGTGAATAGGTCCTGTTATTCCAAGTTCTTTTTTTCCTTCAGCAAGTAGTTTTTTTGCTTCTTTTATATTTTCTTTAATGTTGTAGTTGCCGTAGGCTTCTCTGAATGTTTTACCATCAGGTCCTTTAGTTCCGGGAGGTATGAAAGCGAAAAGCGGTTTTGAATGGTTTTTGAGAACATATTTGCATAATTGATCCCTGTTTATTGCCAGTGTCATAGCTCTTCTTATTTTCTGGTTCTTTAGGATTTTGTTATGCATATTAAATTCCAGATACCATAATCCTCCGTTTGGTATGTAGTGGATTTCATTTTTATATTGCGGGTTGAATTCAAATTGTGATAGCTGGTTAGAGGTAATACTTGTCAGGTCTAGTTGGTTGGTCTTGAACATAATTGCGGATGTATTCGGATTATTTATCAGCTTAAATATAAGATTATCAATTTTAACATTTTTTTTATCCCAGTAATAAGGATTTTTTTTGAAAACAAATTTTCCGCCGGCGCCTGTAATCCACTGTGTCATTTCCCAAGGCCCGTTATAAAGCATATCTTTTGGTGTAAGTGCGTAACTTGATTTAACTTTATTAAAGAATTTTTCATTGCATGGGTATGTTGTTCCAGATGATACAAGTTGAAGGAAGTATGTACATGGGCCGGCCAGAGTGATCTGCAGTTCATATTTATTAATTACTTTGATCCCGACTTTACTGAAATCTTTTATTTTTCCTAAATTATAAGCTTTAGCATTCTTGACGTTATATAAAAAATAAGCATACTGCGCTGCAGTTGAAGGCATCAGAGCTCTCTTCATTCCGAAGAGATAATCGTTAGCTGTAACTGGTTCACCGTTAGACCATTTCGCATTTTTTCTTAGATGGAATGTATAAACAGTTCCGTTTTTTGATATTGTCCAGCTTTTTGCTCCTGCAGGTACAGTTACACCGTCTTTTTTAACTGCAGTCAAACCTTCCATGCATGCAACATCAACCTGTGAACCAGTAATTCCTGTTACAAGCTGAGGATCAATAGATTTTGATGTTTCCTGCAGGTTAAATACTACAGTGTTGGCAAGTGCGCTTGTGATGCCAAATAAAAAAAGCATGCATAAACTTGACGTAATCAGGATTACTAGTTTTTTGACTTTCATAACTCCCCATTTCTTTAAATGTTATATATTTATATACATTGTGTTTCAAGACTTATTGAATGTTTGCCCAGCATTAATATTATAGGAAAATTGGAGAATATAAAAGATTCGATTTTAAATTTTCTTTTTAAATATAGTGCTGTTTGTTCTTATAAAAGATTAATATTTTGATATAAATGCTGTTTGTGCATTTTTTTGAATTAACAGAAAATAGAATTTAAAATATTGTATATTTAAGAATGTTTTTGAATAAGCTATTAAGCGTAAATTGTTAGTTATTAGCGGAATAGAGTTTTGAAGTTTATGCTATTTATTTTGATGTATTGAGTGTGAAATTCTATCAGAGTTTCATAATGAAATAAGTATCAACACAACTATCGTTGTGAACTCTAACGAAACGAAGTAATATTGTAAGCTTGTGCCAGAGTTCACGACAACAATCGTGAATTTCAAGTGGAAAATTAGGATAATTAATTTTATTTAAAATGTAAAAAATAAAGCCTTATACAGAATATTTTCCGTACAAGGCATTATTATCAATTAGTGAAATATACTATTTCTTAACGTAGGCCCATCTGAAATTAACAGCAGGTGTTATCTGTGTGAACTCGACATTTTTAAGCCAGCTTTTTTCGAGCCAGATAGCATATGGAACAAACAGAGGAGCTATCGGATTAGCTTTCATAAATATTTGTTCAGCTTGGTGCATATACTTCATTCTCTGGTTATCGTTTGGAGATATTTTAGCTTTGCTTATCAGGCTGTCATATTCTTTGTCTGAATATTGTGGATCATTATTTCCGCCGCCTGTTATAAACATGTCAAAATAAGTCATTGGATCATTATAATCTGGAATCCAGCCTGCATAAATCATATCGAAATCATGCTGCTGCATTTTTACAAGTCTTCCCTGGAAGGTCTGTACATCTAGTGTTACATTAAGTCCAAGATTTTTCATTAACTGCTGCTGAATAAAAACACATACTTTCTGGTTAACTCCACCTTGATTTAAAAGCAGTTTGATATGTATAGGTCCAGTTATTCCAAGTTCTTTTTTTCCTTCTGCAAGTAGTTTCTTAGCTTCTTTTATATTTTCCTTAATATTGTAGTTACCATAGGCTTCTCTGAAAGTTTTGCCGTCAGGTCCTTTAGTTCCCGGAGGGATAAAAGCATATAAAGGTTTTGAATGGTTTTTTAATACAAATTTACAAAGTTGAGATCTGTTAATCGCAAGTGTTATGGCTCTTCTGATTTTCTGATTTTTCAGGTATTTATTATGCATATTAAACTCTAAATACCATAATCCGCCACCTGGAATATATTTAATTTCTTTTTTATATTCAGGATTATATTTAAACTGTGATAATTGGTCAGCAGTAATTTTTGCCAGGTCAAGCTGATTGGTCTTGAACATTATAGCAATAGTGTTCGGATTATTTATCAGTTTGAATATAAGGTTATCAATTTTAATATTCTTTTTATCCCAGTAGTAAGGATTTTTCTTAAATACAAATTTTCCGCCTGCACCTGTAATCCATTGAGTCATTTCCCATGGGCCGTTGTAAAGCATATCTTTTGGTGTAAGAGCATAATTTGATTTTACTTTATTGTAAAATTTTTCATTGCATGGAAAAGTTGTAGGAGCACTTACCAGCTGTAGAAAGTAAGTACATGGAGCTGCCAAGGTTATCTGCAGTGTATATTTATTAATTACTTTAATTCCAACTTTACTGAAATCTTTTATCTTACTTGAATTATAGGCTTCTGCATTTTTAACATTGTAAAGAAAGTAGGCATATTGGGCAGCAGTTGCTGGTTCAAGAGCTCTCTTCATACCGAAGAAATAATCATTTGCTGTAACAGCTTCACCGTTTGACCATTTAGCATTCTTCCTTAGATGAAAAGTATAGACTAATCCGTCTTTAGAAATTGTCCAGCTTTTTGCACCTGCAGGTACAGTTACTCCGTCTTTTTTTACATTAGTTAATCCTTCCATGCATGCAACATCAACCTGAGATCCTGTTATTCCAGTTACGAGCTGTGGATCAATTGATTTTGAGGCTTCACCAAGGTTAAATAATACAGTATTAGCTAGTAAGTTTGTCATGCCGAAGAAAAAAAGCATGCTTAAACCGGACACAATTAGGACTATTTGTTTTTTTAGTCTCATAACTCCCCATTTGTTTAGATGTTAAATATTTAGTTACAATTCCTCACTATAAATGTTTATAGAAATTTAATATTTATGAATATTATTGAAGATAAAAGATAATTTTTATATATTTTCTAGAAATATAATGTTGTTTGTTCTTAAACTGGATATTTTTAAAAGAAAACATGCTGTTTGTACCTGTTTGAAATTGTTATGAAAAATTATTTTATGTTATTCAAAATCAATTAAAGAATCTATATAATTAACTTATTTATTTTATCATATGAAGTATATTTAAAGCGTTAGCTATTATTAATATAAGACTAGGAGCTTGTTTATATGGAAAAGCAAAAAGTAATAGTGCTGTTAAGCGGGGGGATGGATTCGGTTACAGCATTATATGATTCTTACAATAAATATGAGGTATTATGCGGTCTGAGTTTTGATTATGGTTCTAAGCATAATTATAAAGAACTTCCATTTGCCAGGTTACACTGCGATAAGCTTAATATTGAACATAAAATTATAGATCTAAAATTTATGAATGAACATTTTTCATCTACACTGCTTCAAAGCGGAGGAGATATTCCTGAAGGGCACTATGAAGCTGAAAATATGAAAGCTACTGTTGTGCCTTTCAGAAATGGTATTATGCTTGCCATTGCAGCTGGTCTTGGTGAAAGCACAGGTGCGGCAGGATTGGTAATTGCAGCTCATTCAGGAGATCATGCTATTTACCCTGACTGTAGGGAGGATTTTTTATCATCAATGTCAGATGCTATTAAACATGGTACTTATGACAATATTAAAATTCTCAGGCCTTTTGTTCATATGTCAAAAACAGATATTGCAATAAGAGGAAATGAACTAGGAATTGATTTCAGCAAAACATGGTCGTGCTATAAAGGCGGTGATATTCATTGCGGCAAATGCGGTACATGTGTAGAAAGAATTGAAGCATTTGAAGAAGCAGGTTTAGTGGATCTTACAAACTATATGAACACTTAAAATTAATTGTTAATTATTAATGGTAAATTGTTAATTGGAAAGAAAAGTTAATATTTTGATCAGTATGTGTCTGCTTGGTATTCCTTGCAGATACGATGGTAAAGTTATTGAAGATATTACTGATGTGATCGGTAAATATCCAAAAGTAAACTTCATACCTGTGTGTCCTGAACAGTTAGGGGGAATGACAACTCCTAGAAAACCTTCAGAAATTGTAATAAGAGCAGGGGATGACGGAATTAATTTCCAGACGAAAGTTGTTAATAAGTCAGGAGTAGATGTAACTTCAAATTTTATAAAAGGTGCTGAATGTGTATTGGCTTTAGCTAAAAAATATTCTGCAAAGATATTTATTGGTGTACCTAGGAGTCCTTCATGTTCATGCTTAGAAATTTATAATGGTAATTTTGAATAAAAGCTTATTTCAGGAATTGGTGTAACTTCTGCATTGTTAAAACAAAATGACTTGCAGGTAATGGAACTAGAGGAATTTGAAGAACGGTATAAAATACCTTTTAAATAAGTTTGATTCATCTAAAATGACGGATAAAATAATCCGTCATTTTAGATGAATGGCTTTATAACCTTATAACACTTAAACATTAAACCAGCTTAGTTTTCTATATCCGCAATAAATCTGACATCTACTTTTCTCATACTGCGGGGACCGTCAAATTCACAGAAATAAATGCTTTGCCAGGTTCCCAGTAGGAGTTTCCCCTTTTCTATCGGAACAGATAAGCTTGGTCCAAAGAGAGTTGATTTTATATGTGCTGCAGTATTTCCTTCCATATGCCGATATTTTTTATCATTCCATGGAACATTAGATTCAAAAAATCTTATCATATCGTTAACAACATCAGGGTCGGCGTTTTCATTGATTGTCAATCCGGCGGTAGTATGCATACAGAACAGGTGACATATTCCGGACTTAAAACCGGTTGGAATCAGTTTATTAACTTCTCGGGTTATATCTTTCATCTCTGTGTGCGATCTTGAAGTGATATTTACTGTTTTCATTTTTAAAGTCCATTTTTTAAATAAGAGATATTAATTTAACTGATTAGAAACTATATCCTGTATCTTTATCATTATAACTTTTCTGCTTAATAATAGCAGTGAAAATTCCCAATGATATGATAATAAAAATAATCAATCCTAAAGGGCTTGTCAGTATACGATGATTTATTTTGTCATACATATATGTCCATACTACTGAAAACAGAAGATATAGAAAAATACTCCATGATGAAAGCCATGATCTGATTTGCCCTCTAACATCATGTCTATGATAAATTACTCCGTAAATTGCGAAACAAGCTACATGTAAAATTATATTGGCGAGTACTGCTTTAAATCCTGCCTGTATCAGAAGATATGTTATTACAAGATACGTTATTACACATATTGTTAGACCGCCTTTCATCTTGAAAGGCCTTTCTTTATCAGGATGAGAGTATCTCAGTTTATAGAATGCAATTGGTACCGCCACGCATGATAGAAGTTGAAATACAGTTACCAATATCATAATACTCTGCCAGTTTCTAAAGAACCAGACTACAATAAGGCAGAACACCATTGTGAATAGTAATGAACGGCGAGAAAAGTTATAAATTGGGTGAATATTATAGAAAAATTTAGGAATTTGTTTATCTTCTGCCATACCGGTAAGCATTCTTGAAGCACCGCCAAGATAGACAATTCCAGTTCCTGAAGGGCTTACGCATGCATCCAGATAAAGAATTACCATAAGAAAATTTAATCCAAGCATAGAAGCAAGCTGAGCTAACGGTGACGTAAAATTCATCCCTGCCCATCCTTTACTTATGATATCACCTGGAAGTGCTCCTATAAATGCTATCTGAAGCAGAAGATATATTACAAGACACAATACAATACATGAGATAAGAGATATAGGTATATTTTTTTTAGGGTTTTTCAGTTCTGAAGCAAATAAAACAATTAACTGAAAACCGAAAAAGGCATAAAAAATACCGCTTGTAACTACAGTTGAGAATATACTTGACACCCCATACGGCATAAATGTACTATGATAATGTGTAAAGTTTGAACTGTGAAATGAAGAAATTAAAATAACAATAGCAGTAAATAAAGGAATTATTACCTTAAAAGTTGTTATGGCATTATTGAATTTACTTAATGATTTTATTCCCCAATAGTTAATAATAGTATAAGTTAATATAAGAACTGAGACTAACAGTAAACCTATTACAGTAAATTCATGGTTCTGAAATATATAGGGAGTTACTTTTGGAAAAACAGTACTGACATACTGTATTGTTGCCGATGCTTCTGAAGGTATAATAATCAAAGCACCTACCCAGTTTGATATTGCTATAACAAAGCCGAGATCTCTATTGTGAGACACAACAAGCAGTCTTGCAAATATGCCTCTGACAGGGAACATTGTAGCTATTTCTGCAAGCAGTAAAGCCAGAAGAAGAGCAAGTACTGCTCCGACAATCCATGAAAGAATAGAAGCACCGCCGGCTTCCTTTGAAGCATAGTATGATGCAAACAGCCATCCGCTTCCGATAATTGTTCCTACACCTAAAAATATTGCTGTAACCAGACTAGTAAAATTACTTGATTTTAATTGTATCATTTGCCTATCTCCCTTGTAGCTATTTCACACTGTGTGTGAATAAAATAAGTCAGTAAAATACAATTAACGGTCAATTATGCAAATAAAATGTTTAGTTTTATAGCTTCTTTTTGCAAAGATCACTTATTTCACAATTCTTGCAATCAGGTTTTCTCGCTTTGCATCTGTTTCTTCCGTGCATTATTAACGATAAAGAAAAATTACCGAGAAATTCAGGTTTTACCAGTTTTCTAATTTTCATTTCTATTTTTACAGGATCTTTGATATTAACAATTCCTATCCTGTTTAAAAGGCGATTGACATGAGTATCAACAGCAAACCCTGCACCATGAAATACATGTGCAATTACTACGTTCGCTGTTTTACGTCCTAGTCCAGGTAATTTTGTGAGTGATTCCATATCTGATGGAAGTTTTCCATCATATTGTTCGGTAAGAATTATACTGGTATTTACAATATTTTTTGCCTTTGTACGGTATAAACCTACCGGTTTAATAATTTCTTCAACATCTTCAATTTTAGCTTTAGACATTGATTTAGCATCAGGGTATTCAGCATATAAAGTAGGTACTGTTTTATTAACTCTTTCATCTGTACACTGTGCGGACAGAACAGCTGAAATCATCAGCTGAAATGGAGATTTATGATGCAGCGGGCAATCAACATTTCCGTAAACAGCGTAAAGTCTTTCATGTATTTCAATGCATAGTTTTTTCATAATTAATAACATATAAAATGTTTTATAGATATAATATATGACTAAAGAATATAGCCACTTAATATGCTATTTCTAATCAAATAATAATATTCTAAACGATGCAAAAGTTTGAACTTCTGCATCATTCGGAATAATGAAACTATTAGCAGACTAAATCATTGTAAGTATTAACTCTTCTGTCTCTGGTAAACTGCTGATGAACTTTCCATGAGCGTGCGGCTTCTATATCGATTTCTCTGACTAGAACACCTTCATCTGTTTCATTTAATTCACCGACTATTTTACCTCTCGGCGATATAATGAAGCTGGAACCGTAAAAGTTTATATATTTTTCTATGCCGACTTTATTAATTATGGCAAAATAAAAACCGCCAGTAATAGCTTGTCCTGTCAGCATTTTCTGCCAGATTTCTTTATATTCAGAATCAATAAAACACTCTTTTGAGTTACTGAATCCTATAGCTGTAGGGCTGAAAACTATATCTGCTCCTTTAATACCATATATTCTCTGCACTTCAGGGAACCAGTGATCCCAGCAGATTGATACCCCTATCTTTCCATATTCTGTATTAAAAACAGGGTAGCCAAGATTGCCTGGTTTAAAATAATATTTTTCCTGATAGTTGGTATTCTGGGGGATATGGTTTTTTCTATATTTGCCTATTAATTTACCTTCAGGATTGAATAGAGCTACAGTGTTGTAATAAGTAACAACATCCCTTTCAAAATACGGTAAAAGCAGATAAATCTCTAACTGACCTGATAATTTTTCTGCCCATTTTAATGATGCGCCATTATAATCTTCTGCTAGATCGAAATTAGTAATATTCTGTTCCTGTGCAATATAAGTAGTATTTGCAAGTTCCTGCAGAGAAACAATTTTAGCACCCTGTTCAGCACTTTGAACAATATAGTTTTCGAGTTTATCAAGATTATCGCGTTTATTATTTGTACTAATTGACTGTACCAACCCGATTTTTATATTTTTTGCCATTATATTTTTCCTTATCTGTAATTGGTATAATTTGAACATAAAATTATTCCAATAACTCAATTTGATTAATGAAGCAGATTTAAAATTGATTTTTAATATGACAGGAGTTACTAAAAAATCTCTATTGAATTGCAGTTAATAATAATTATTTTAATACTATTAATTTTTAAATCAGTTAGAAGATTTTATGAGCATAAAAACTGTTAGATATTATTATGATATTGATGGATGAAGTCAAATTATTATAGGAGAAATATAATATGAAAGACAAAGATTATATAGTAGTTGTTCAGTGTCATATTGTTAAAGAGCGCTGTTCAGGTTATTTATGTGAAAGAGCTTTTTTTCATAGAACAGGCTTATTTGAAGATTACCCTGAAGGCAAACCTGTACGATTTCTCTCATTGACTTGTGGTGGGTGCTGCGGTAGAGCATTACACAGAAAACTTTCTAACTTAATAAAGAAGATTAAGATGAAAGAGAAGATAAGCAAAGATAGAATTGGCGTTCATCTTTCTTCATGTATCTCCTTTGAATCTTATCATGGTCCGGAATGTCCTCACAAAGAGTATTTGAAGGAAATGATAGTAGTAAAATCAGGTCTTGAACTTATTGAAGGATCTAATATCAGTAAGCTTACAGAGAAACGCAGAGTTGAAGGAATCTATGTAAACCGGAAAACTAAATGAACTAAAGCTGAAGTTAAAAATATTAAATCTAAAAATTACACTGACTAAGAAAGAATTACTTAAACTTTACAGAATTGAGATAATTAGATTATGATGGACGGAATTATTATACTGCTTGGTTCTCCAAATGATGATAAGGGTAATTTATCAAGTATTGCTTTAGAAAGATGCAACCACGCTCTGAAAATATCTGGAGAAAATAAAACTTTCAAAATACTTCCTACCGGTGGGTATGGTGAACATTTTAATAAAACAGATAAACCTCACGCATACTATACTTCTCAGTATCTTATTGAAAACGGTATTTCAGAAGATATGATTTTAGAACATGCAGAGAGCGGTAATACAGTCGAGGATGCTGAATTTTCCCGACCGATTGTTGAAAAGTACAGACCATATAAAATTACTGTTGTAACTTCTGATTTTCACTATGGTAGAGCAGATTTTTTGTTCAATAAGGAATTTCCTGATATTGATGTAAAAATTTCAGTTTGCGAGACTGTGCTACCTCATGATAAACTTGAAAAGATCAGAAAGCATGAAAAAAATGCACTGAGAAAATTGAAAGAATGCAAATAATTTTTATTAAAGGCTATTGTTATGAAATATAAATTTTTATCTTACACTTTGAATAACCACTTGCCTACTTATGGGAAAATGGATTCTTTAAATGTTAAAGCTCAGAAATCAATTCAGAAAGGTGATTCATGCAACACTTATAGTTTTTCATTAAATAACCATTGGGCTACTCATATTGATGCACCTAATCATTTTATTGATAATGGGAAAAAAATAGCTGAGTTTGATGCTGAAACTTTTATCTTTAAAGCACCAAAAGTTATTGAGTTGAATCTTGAACCTGAAGAAATTTTAAGATCGACAGAATGGATTGAAAAAATAGATAAAAAGACAGATATATTACTAATTCAATCCGGTTGGTGTAAACGTAGGAACAGCGAAGTTTACATGAGTAGGAATCCAGGAATTCATGCAGAAGTAGGTATTTCATTACGGGAAAAATTACCAAAACTAAGAGCTGTTGGCTTTGACTGGATATCTCTATCATCATATCAGCATAGAGAGCTGGGAGCAGAAGCACACAGGGCTTTTCTTGGTCCTGATGGAATCGGTAATCCGTTATTTGTTATCGAAGATATGGATTTGTCAGATGACCTGAGTTCATTATGTGAAGTAATAGTGGCACCTTTGCGGATTGAAGGTATCGACAGCGGACAATGCACTGTTATCGGTGTGTTTGATTGATAGGAACCCATTTTGCAAAAATAATCACGAATATATATTATTACTATTCTGTAATATCCTGTTGATATTCGAGCTTGTAAATATCGTTTAGAAAAACATTCGATTCAATTTTTCTAACTTCTCCATCTGCTCTGATAATTTTAAATTTTCTTTTTTTGGGCCAGGGTTTAATACTGTCACTATATTCTTTCTCTTTAGCTTTATCATCATCATGGACACATGAATTGAACCAAAAATTAAAATGATTTTTAAATTGAGATGGTGGATATCCATATAGTTTTTTTACAGATTTGCTTACATAAACTAATTTATTTTTTTCAGTATTGAATAACCAGATTGTTAATGCTGATTCATCTAATAATTTTTTTAATAAATCATAAATCTCTGTCTGTTTTTTAAACTCGCTTATATCTCTTATTACCCTGAATTGATACCTGCTGTTATCTATTGTTTTGTTTGTAAAAGTCAGTTCCAGCCAACAAGTTGAATCGTCTGCTTTTCTAATTTGGTATTCAACCGGTTTTTTTATACTTCCATACTGTTTGTACACTTCAACAAGTTTGTTCCTGTAAGCCGGCATCACAAAGTGTTCAGAAGAGTGATCAATATCTCCATATTTATGTACCATATCATCAGAGTAGCCTGTAATTCTTTCAATAGCTTTGTTTCTAAAGACAAATTTTCTGTTAGTTAAATCTACAATACTTATACCGTCACGGTATGATTCAATATTAGATTTTAATAATTCCAGTTTTGCATTTTGAATAACCTGTTGAGTAATATCTCTTGCTAATGTAAATACAATAGGTCTTCCAGAACAGTCACTGCTGAGTAGAATTTTAACTTCAACCCATTTTAAATTTCCATATTTATCTATAATTCTATGCTTATATGTACGAGGTAATGACTTAGGGTCATTCCAATTAAAATGTATCTTAGAAATATCATCTTTATGAATTAACGAAGACCATTTTTTTCTATCATCATAAAATTCATTAGGTTCGTATCCTGTCAATTTTGTAGCGCCTCTGCTGATGAAGTCAATTTTATTACTGTCAAGAAAAGTTATTATGATGCATTCATCTGATGTATTTATAACATTTTTTAATCTAGCAAGCTTATCGAGAGAGAAAGACATATCAGTTATATCTTTTATTGAACATATTATTTCAGTATTTTTTCCAGATTCATCAACAGTTGGGGTAACAGTAAGCAAACCAACTTTATTTCCTGTAAGTGAAGGGATTTTTATTTTCCGGTCTTTTATTACAATATTTTTACTAAATGCCATCTGTTCAATCTGATGAACATCAGTTATTTCTTTCATTCCATAAATATCAGATGCCTTGTTTCCTATAATATCTTCGTAATTGTATTTTCCTGCTGTCAGCATAAATGCTTTATTCACATATTTGAATTTATAATTTTCATCTTTGATATATACAATTGGAGTTATTTGACTGAGTATTTTTTCGTAACTGTTAACTTTTGTTTCAAGATATGTATTTGTCTGCTGATATTGAATACATACCGATTTAAGTTCTTTCAAAATATGGACATTGTTATCAGAATTATTACTCATTTCATCTATGAGTTTATCCAATGCATACAGATTCTTATTTAACAGAACAGCTGTATCCTTTTCATTCACTC
>DASCNA010000270.1:0-64904 GCA_036011305.1 Victivallales bacterium | reverse complement strand
TGTCATCTGCAATAAATTTAGCTGTTAATGGATGATCACCAGTAATCATTATTGGACGTATGCCTGCAGTTTTACAGGTCTGAACTGCTTTTTTGACCTCCTGTCGCGGCGGATCTATCATTCCGATAAGTCCAATAAAAATTAACTCATCTTCAGAAAATTCTTTCTCAGTTTTTATGCTTTTCAAAGCTACACCTAGCACTCTAACCCCATTAGACGCCAGTTTATTATTAGCTTCTTCTATTCTATTACTCCATTTATCATCAAGTTTTTTGACTCCACCCTCTGTTAAAACACCTGATGAAATTTTTAATAATCCATCAACAGAACCTTTGGTAAATGCTATGTAATCTGATTCAAACAGTTTTGTCTGTTTT
Source organism: Victivallales bacterium (assembly GCA_036011305.1). Lineage (GTDB taxonomy): Bacteria > Verrucomicrobiota > Lentisphaeria > Victivallales > GWF2-38-69 > DASCNA01. Next base: position 64,527 of record DASCNA010000270.1, on the reverse strand, counting down.
AATTTATCTGGAAGAACAAGTGTTTTTCTATTAATTTCATGAAGTGTAGTCATTCTTTTTCTGTCAGAATCAAAAGGTATTTCATCAACCCTTTTTAAAGATTCTTCCAATATACTCTTAGTGATACCTGAGTTTTTTGCCGCTACGAGTAAAGCTCTCTCTGTTGGATCTCCATGAAAAGAATAACCACTTGCATCATTTCCATCTTTTATAGAGGAATCATTGCATAGAGTTCCACCTGTCAGAGTAAGCCCCAATGCAGTAGGCCAATTTTCAAAAAGCTGATTAATATCATCTGCAAGTTTTAATTTTTGATTTTCAGTTCTTTCGCGATTGGCTAAATCAAAATATTTACCTGCAACATCCAATACGGTTACTGTCATCCTGTTTTCAGTTAAAGTGCCTGTTTTATCGGAACAGATAATATTTACTGATCCCAATGTCTCAACAGCAGGTAATTTCCTAATCAGAGCATGCCTCTTTAGCATTCTCTGAGCTCCCAGAGCAAGTGTAATAGTAACAATCGCAGGAAGCCCTTCAGGTACTACGGCGACTGCCACACTTACCGCTGTTAAAAGCATCTCTTCCAAATTACCACCTTGAAAATAGCTGATCATCATAACAACAACAGCAATAACAGCACCGACAATAGCAAGCAGTTTACCAACACCATCAAGTTGCTTCTGTAGGGGAGTCAATCCCGATTTTACATTTTGAATGAGAGTAGCAATTTTCCCAAGCTCAGTATCCATTCCTGTCTCTGTAACAATAGCTTTTCCTCTACCATAGTTTACAACTGTCCCCATATAAACCATGTTTTTTCTGTCACCAACAGTCAACTCATCTTTTTTAATAATATCAATGCTTTTATCTATTGGTTCAGATTCTCCTGTCAATGCGGATTCTAAAATTCTAAGATTTGCTGATTCTATGATTCTTGCATCTGCATGTACAATATTTCCTGCTTCAAGAACAACAACATCGCCAGGAACAAGTTTAGTAGCTTTAATCTCCACTTCTATACCATCTCTAAGCACACGAACTAAAGGCACAGATAATTTTTTTAATGCAGCCATGGCTTTTTCTGCCCTATATTCCTGTACGAAACCAAGGGTAACGAATAGTACTACTATGGAAGCAATAGCTATAACTTCAGTATGATCACCTAAAAATGCCGAAATAATCGTTGCGACAATAAGAATTAAAACCATAGTACTGAACAGCTGTTCAAAAATGATCTTTATAGCAGAACGACCTCCGGATTCCTTTATTTCATTCCTTCCGAATGTATTAAGACGTTTGTTAACAGACTCTGTTTTTAAACCTGTTTTTATATTAGTTTCTAGTTTTTTTTCTGTTTCAGAAACAGTTTTTCTGAACCATTTCGTGCTTTTATTATTTGTCTCTTTCATTGATTATCTCTATATGTGATCTTTTCTATTGCAACAAGAATATGTTTTTTAAAATGAAGTTGTTTATATGCCTTAATATTATATATAAGGGACTTATATTAAGCTGCATATAGTTGTGAACCCAAGAATTTAATAGTTATTCATAAAAATAAAAGCATAAAATATAATTATATACTAAATAAAGTTCACTATCTGTACATGAATAACTCTGCAATTATATATAAAATAACTCATCTATGATATAATTAAATAAATTCATAAATTATTTTCTATTTTGTCAGGACCAGCAACTGCATGAAAACAGGTCATTATTCATTAAAAACATTATTAAATATGTTTTCATATATAATGTTTAATGTAATGGCAGTAGCTTCAATAAGAACAATACCGCATATCGCACTGCACGGGACATTTACTCTTTATGCATATATCATAATAGCTATAGTTTTTTTCATCCCATTAAACTTAGTTATTGCAGAACTTGGCTCAACTTGGAGTGGTGAAGGAGGATTTTATTTTTGGATAACATACGGATTCACCCCTAGGATAGGCTTTATAATTACATTCCTGCATTGGTTTATTAGTCATTTCTGGTACATACTTATTCTTGCTTTTGGTGCATTCTGTTTTGCATTTATCATAATGCCTGATCTTAACAGTGCATATGAACTTGCATCGAATAAAATTTACCTTGCCTTATTTATGATTTCTGTTTTTTGTTTAATGAGTTATTTAAATTGCAAAGGAATATCCGTTTCATCCAAATTCTGTACTCTCGGAGTTTTAGCCGGAATATTAATACCGAGTATTTTTCTAACAGTCGTCACATGTTATTATTTAATCTCGGGAGATATTTCTATCAATATGGCTACATTCAACTACAGATTTTATCATCTCAGCTATAATGAAACCTTTAAAATTACCTTAATTATTATTGTTACTTTTTTAGGTACAGAGATAATAGCAGTACATTCAAGGTATTTACAAAACTATAAAGATAAATTTGCTAAGATAATATTTATATCAACGATAATAGTTATTACTATTTTTATTATAAATATACTGTCGATAATTGTATTGATACCTCTAATGAATTTTTCCGCATTAAAACCTGATATGATTATCTATTTCGATTTTATTTTTAGCAGGGCCGGATCCGGAATAGTATACAGAATTTTAGCTTTCTGTTTTTTACTCGGCGCCCTTGGTAATATTAGTATTTGGATTATCAGTCCTTGTAAAAGTTTTCTGATTGCAGGAATAATGGAAGATCTACCTCAATGGATTATAAAAACAAATAAGCATGGTTTACCGGTAAAAATAATCATCATTCAGTGTATAATTGTAGCCTTTCACTGTTTAGCTCTCGCGATTCAACAATCAATAGAGCTTGTTTACCTTACTTTTAGTTCTCTCTGTTTAATTTCATTTCTTTTCATTTATATTATTATGTTTATTGCAGCAATAAAACTAAGATACAAATATCCCGATAAACATAGACCTTTTAAAATACCTTTTAAGAATTACGGTATCTGGATCATATCGGGCTGCGGAATTGTAGTATCATCTGTTTTTTTAGCTGCAGGGTTGATATTTCCATTAAGACTATCTCTAAAAGCACACCCATTTTTATTTTTAGTCTTTTTGATTATTGGTTTTTTGATCGTATTGGCAATTCCGTTAATACTGTATAATAAACAATTTAGAATACTTATCTTTGAAAAATCAGATTATAAAAAAAACAAAAAAATCACTTTAGTTCTGTCATTGGCGTCAACCGGACTATTCTGCTACTTTATAAAATCGTTATGCAATATTGTACTGGCCAGAACCCTATCCACTAATGAATATGGAGATTTCTCTTTGTATTTTAGAATGATAACTGTAATTTCTATAATATTGATTTTAGGAACAAATAATTCAGCCAAAAAATATCTTTCAAAATATCTTGCTATAAGTGACATTAAATCAATATATGAATTTACTGCCTGGAACATAAAAATTATTACTAAAATATTCAAATACTATATTCTACTCCTGGTAATCCTATTTTTAATCATGCCTTTTATTAATTCTTCGGCATATTACTTTACAGTATTTTTTCTGTCTATAGCTCCTGTTACAGCACTGTCTTTGTTTTTTTCCGGCTACATATTAAGTAATAAATGGCCTTTGTTATACTACTTCTTTAATAAGATAGCATTATATATAATATTTTTACTTCTTGTCGGAGTAGGAATACTTTACTTTCAGATTAATATCCATATGACTCAAGTAGTTGTTTATCTCTTATTTACATATTTAATTATGGTTTTTCTTGAATATTTTATAATCATCAAACTATTCAAAGAACATAGGATCAGTTTTTCCTACAAAATATTAAAACGAATAAAATATGATCTCAATAACGGTCGTATATGGATGATAGATTCTCTTAGATTAATCAGCAACCAATTAATTTATAATCTGATATGGACTATTGGTTTTTTTATTTTGAAAATATTTGATGATACAGAACATAACAGCGTTGCATTTTATGCTGCAATACTTGTTATTTCCAATATTTTATTCCTTGTTCCAAGCTCAATTACACCTATTGTTACACCTAAAATAAATTATTTAGCCACCCAAAAAAATTATCTGGTCCTGCAAAAATACATTAATACGATAAATTTAATAAATATATTACTTCTGTCTATTTTATTTGGCTGTATGATTATATTTTCTCAGCAACTTTTAAGTTTTTTTGGGGGAAAATATTATTCAGCAAATATACCCTTTATAATAATCAGCATATCCTACTATATAGCGGCAATATTTATACCTGCGGGGAAAATATTAACTTATACAGATACCGACATTCAGCTTAAAATCAGCATACTTGAGTTATGTATCGTTATAATTCTAGGAGTTACAGGTGTAATTCTATATAGTTTACCGTGGCTATCGATTGCTATGATGGTATCAATATTAATTAAATCTATTCTCACATTTACATCTATAAAAAGAAAAATACCAATAAAACCTCTCAGCTTATTTTAACAAAATAATGGTGTAACATTTATACGAAAAACACAAAATAGCTTGATTCATACTTAAAAAAATCAATATTTTTGATTAATATTGACAAAAACATATACTAAACATATTAGAAAATTGTTGTTTTACGCAGATTGCGAAACATTATTTGTAACATATTTAAAACAAAATTAACAATAAAATGATTTTTACAAAAATATAATTTGACAAAAATAGACCTTAAGCTAAGGTAAACGCTTTTTTAGATAAACAACACTTTTATCTAAAATTAAAAATCATTTAGTATGAGTTTTAAATGAAGTGGTCAAGGGATATTTACCAACTCAGTTTAGCAAATAGCTTTTCCTGATAAATATTTCCTTGGATGCCAAATTAAAAATCATGAATCAAAGGTTTTAAATGAGTACAATAGAAATTTATAAAAAAGTTATGATTGAAATGATTATTTCAGATAATCATAGCCGTAGGTGTGACTATTTAAAATTAAGATCTTTTTGTCACAAAATCTATACACATTTACAAAACTATCGCATAACCCACAGAAGGACACTGTTCTTTTACTGGCCTACATCCTCTTTTATTCCATGATCCTGCAATTTTGCTACTGTCAAGAAACGACTATGCAGTAATACACATCAATACATTTTACTAAAAATTTAAAATTTGTGATCCTCTATCTATTTCATAAATGGATAGTGTTAGGATCAATGTATCAATTTCAAGAATATTTAAAAGGAAATTTATTTATGAATACTAATATAGATTATGGTTGGCTGTCATTAATTCCGCCTTTTGTCGCGATTATACTTGCCATGTGGAAAAAACAAATAGTAATTGCACTTTTTGTTGCAGTCTGGATAGGTGCAACAATAATATATAGCTGGAACCCTTTTATAGGTTTTACAAAAACAATTTCTGATTACATATTAAATCAATCATTAGCAAATGTTGGTAATATCAGTGTTATTGTTTTCTGTTTGGCTATTGGTGGTATGATTGGGATTATCTCTAAAATGGGTGGAATAGGAGCTATAGCAGAATCAATTACTAAAATTGCTAAAGGCTCAAAGAATACTCAACTTGCAGCTATTATAATGGGAATTGCTGTTTTTTTTGATGACTACGCAAATACAATGGTTGTCGGAAAGACAATGCGCCCTCTAACTGATAAGAATAGGGTATCAAGAGAAAAATTGGCTTTCATCGTTGACTCAACAGCAGGTACAGTTGCGTCAATGGCACCTGTATCTACATGGATAGCTATGGAACTAGGGCTTATTGCTGCAGGACTAGCTACGCTACATATAAAAGCAAATGTTTTAATGGTGTTCTTCGCATCTGTACCATTTAGATTTTATTCTATATTTGCGTTACTTTTTGTATTTAATATAGTTCTCCAAAATAGAGATTATGGAGAAATGCTGAAAGCCGAATCAAGAACCAGAAAAACAGGTAAGCTCTATAATGACGGAGCAAATTTAATGTCTGATGATGAATTAGATTCAGCTGATGAAACAGAAAAAGTTGGTTCAATATGGGATGCGGCAATTCCAATATGTTCATTCTTATTTTTAACTTTATTTGGTCTTTGGTACAGTGGAAGACAAATTACAGGAAGCAGCAGTATTTTAATATGTATGGGCAGCGCAAATACAATGGTTGTCTTAACATGGACATCTCTTGCCAGTACAGCTATAGCAGTAGTTATAGGATTACTCAAAAAATCTATAAATTTGAATGAAGCTATGAAGGCGTGGATTAACGGGACAAAAACAATGATACTTGCCTGTGTTGTGCTTACTCTTATATTTGCGCTAAAGGGGATTGTAAATGATATGAATATGACACCATGGATTATAGCTAATACACATGGTTACTTAAATGGAGATTTATTACCGTTTCTTGTTTTTATTCTTACATCATTTATAGGCTTTGCCGCAGGTTCAGCATGGGCTTCTGCTTCAATTGTATTTCCAATAGCAATATCATTATCTGCTTCTGCATCGGGCAACCCTCATGCAGTAACACCTTTAATGATCGCAACTATTGGTTCTGTATTAACAGGAAGTGTATTTGGTAATCACTTATCCCCTGTTTCAGATACTACAACTATTACGGCAGTAGCTGCTAACTCAGATATAATCGACCATGTTAAAACACAGGTCCCTTACATTTTTGCAGCAGGAGTTTTTGCATGCCTGGTCGGTTTTATACCGGCTGGTTTCGGGGTGCCAGCATGGCAAAGCCTGATACTTGGGTTTATTGCTATCTTTGTATTTGTCAGAATCAGGGGTAAAAAACTTGATAGTCGTGGCAATATTATCACAAAATCCTGTTTTTATAAATTGAGATTTTAACCCAATCTATCCTTTCAATAATTTACTAAGTTAAATATTTCGAAGAGAATTATTTAATTTAAACAACAAAATCATTTAAAATTGAATATTTTACAGGAGTAAACAAATGGAACTCAACGGACTTTATACAGCTTTGATAACACCTTTTAAGAATGGTGAAGTCGATTATGATAAAATAAATGAATTGGTCGATTTACAGATAGAAGGAGGAGTAGATGGAATTGTTCCGGTGGGAACAACTGGAGAATCGCCTACTGTAACTACAATTGAGCATTTAAAAATAATTGAAACAGTAATTAATAGAACAAGTGGTAGATGTAAAATTATTGCCGGAACAGGTGCTAATGCTACTTTTGAAGCAGTGCACCAGACAAAAGAAGCGAAAGCTATGGGAGCTGATGCAACACTGCAGGCTACTCCTTACTACAATAAACCGACTCAGGAAGGTTTATATAAGCATATGTCTAAAGTGGCTGAGATAGGTTTGCCTGTTGTACTTTATAATGCCCCGGAACGTTCCGGTACAGCAATAACCATTGATACTATCTGCAGGTTGAATAATAATTCTAATATAATAGCTATTAAGGAAGCATGCGGAAGCGTAGATAGAGTTTCTAATATATTAAATAACTGCGATATTACTGTTTTAAGTGGAGATGATGCATTGACACTACCTATGATTTCAGTTGGAGCAAAAGGACTGATTAGTGTTGCATCAAATATTTTTCCTAAAGAATTCACCGAAATGGTTCATGCAGCTATGGATAATAATTTCACAAAAGCATATGAACAACATCATAAATATTATTCTTTTATGAAAAATATATTCATAGAAACAAATCCAATTCCAATTAAGGCAGCAATGTCCAGAAACGGTTTGATCAATGAAGAGTATAGATTGCCTCTTTGCAAAATGCAGAAGAAGAATAAAAAAATTCTTTTTGAAACTCTAGACTGTATCTAAGAACAAAGAATGACGGAGTTTCTATATTAACAACGACAAAACTAAGGATATATGATATGAAAATAAGAAAAGCTATAAAAATGACACATAAGAAAATATGGGGAAACTCATATTGTAACATATCAATGAAATCAAAAGGAAAGCTATATAAACAACGCTAAGATATTTTAAGATAAAAAAAACAATAAAATAATGATGTAAAATGAGGTAGATAAATGAGTAAAAAATCATTAATTCTAGCTGGTTATTATTATAGTAACGATTTTTATAAGAAAAAAGATGCATATAAAACTAAGGGCATTTGGTTCAAATATAATTCATATAAAGAGGAATATATTGGGGAAACATGAGCTGAAGCTGAAGTAGATTTTAAAAGAAATAGAATGTTTAGAATACATTAAAATACATAATATTATAAGCCCCTTGACCGGGGCTTATAATATCAGTAATTAGTATTCGATACTAATCAGTCTTTTAAAAAATTTTTTAACTCTGTAAAATCTACTCTTGATGTTAAATCTAGACTGATAGGAGTAACTGAGACTATCTTGTCTATAGATATGGCGTGTATATCAGTATTCCTGTCTAATAATTCATGATTTTTATTTATGATGGTAGTACCCTCCCCTAACTTAGTGCCCAAAGTAGGTTTTAAGAACACTGTAGAATAATGATGTATTCTCGCCTGTCTAGTTAAACCCCAAGGTGTAGAAACAGATGCATTTTCAGGAACATCAATCTTCAGTAAATCAACATCAAATGGAAGTTTTCTGGTGATAGTTTTTTCTATAAAATATTTTAAAAAATGCTTAGTTACACTCCAATCCTGGTCAGTATACTTATGATGTGAGTCTATTTCTGTTTCCTTTGATACGGCAATTGAAGGAATTCCATAAGTAGCACTTTCCAGCGCAGCTCCAACAGTTCCTGAGCTTGTAATTGTAGCACCGATGTTTTCTCCGTAATTAATACCTGAGATAGCTAAATCCGGTTGTTCATTTTGAAAAAGCACAGCCATGCTGTGTCTGATTACAGATGCAGGTGAACATTCACAGCTGTAAGCTTCAACTTTTTTCCCGTAAACTTCATAGTCAACAGGTTTCAATCTAGCCTCTTTATCACCTTTTAGGCTTCTTCCCATAGCAGTCTGCTGACTGTATGGTGCTGTAATAACAATATCACCGAATTCAGAGGCTACTTCTGCTGAAGCAAGAAGGCCCGGAGAATTAATTCCATCATCATTAGTTATCAGTATTTTTGGTTTTTTCATGATCAATTATCTCTATTTTCAGTTAAAATTTCTTTTAAAAAATTAATTTCAGTTTTAATGTTCTCTTCGAATAAATCATTGAAATACGGTTGAAAGTGGTTTGATTTCAGAATGACCAACTTAGAGTTTTCAATTCTCTGAGCAGTTTTTATAACAGCCTTCACCGGAATTAAAGAATCATTTTCAGCAGCTATGATAAGAGATCGACATTTAACCTTTTTGGCCATTATTAGTGGACTGTAAAAAGGAATAAGCAGAAAAACTTTTGCCGGAATTTTATTTTCCCATTTAGAATCCTCTGGTATCATTGCATGAAAACCATCCCAGGATTCAACGCTGTTCATAGCCGCAATTTCCCCCGGTTTACCTACAGCTTTTACATAATACGGACTATTAGTATAAAAAGTTTTTACAATATCATAAAAACCATATAATAAAGCCTTAAGCAATTCAGAAATCTTAGCAAGCCGCATTGAGGAGATGCCGTCAACAAACGGCACCTGGGATATTAATCCTGTAATATCATTGCGTCTTGCAGCAACAGTAATAACATGTCCTCCTGCAAAAGAAGATCCCCAAAGAGCAATACGTTTGCTATCTATTTCTTTAATAGTTTTAACATGATCAATAGCGCCATGCCAGTCCTGCAGATGACGAAACGGATTAACATAGTTTCTAGGTTCTCCGCTGCTTTCTCCAAAATTCCTATAATCAAAAAGATATACAGCAAATCCAGCTAAGGCAAAGCGTTCAGCAAATGCAGGAAGACGAAAGCACTTCTCAGCAGCAAACCCATGCGCCATTACAATTATTGGAGGACATTCTATATGTCCAGGTAAGTAAAGATTGCCTGAACACGTTTCTCCTCTAACATTAAAATTGGAATCTATTTTTTTAAAACTTACAGTATTATATGTCATTTATAACTTTCTTGTTTATTTATAACAAAATAATTTACAACAAAAATGTCTCAAATTAAACCTTCCAGTTTATTTTTACATGTTATTAACATTGTTAGTGATGCACTAGATAATAAATTAGTTTAGTGAAAAGTTTTTGATATTTGAGTAATAATTGCTCATTTTTATAAAAAAGAAGCATAAAAACAGACAATCTATCCGAATTAATTTCTATGCATTTAATAAAGTAATTATGTGTATCTCCTATCTCTAATTGACAGAAAAAGTATTATAATCATTATGATATAAATTATAAAACACTTAAGAAAGGAATAATGAAAGAACAATCAAATAAACTCAAAGAAAGATATAATAGTAAAGTTGGCAAAAAATATAATGTTTCATTTCTGCCTTGTGTATCAGTATGGAAGGAAAAAGCATATAATGCATCTTCTTTGAAGATTGGAGATAAAGTATTAGTTTTTTGTTGCGGAACAGGTTTGGATTTTCCATATATAATAAAAAAAATTGGTAAAGAAGGACAAATCGTTGGTGTAGATTTTTCTTCTGAAATGCTAAGTAAAGCTAAAGATAGAATCATTGAAAATAAATGGGCTAATATTGAATTGATAGAAGCTGATATAACAACATTTAAGGATAAACTCGACAAAGATTTTGATGTAGCAGTATGTACTTTAGGATTATCTATTATTCCTGATTTTAGAAGCGCATTCTATAATCTACTTTCCTATGTAAAAAAGAATGGAGAAATTATTATTGGTGATGCTCAGTTAATATCTGGAATACTTTCTTTTTTGAACATTCTAATAGTATTTTCCACTCTAAAATATGGAGGAACATTTAAAGGGTATAATAACTCTAAAGAATTATATTCTTTGATGAAAAAAGAACTAAATGGAGTTATTAAGAAAGATCTATTTTTGAAATCATATTATTACTGCATTGGAAAAGTTCGATAACAACACAAAATTTAATATATACAACAATGGGGCATCAGCAATGATAAGCTGATATTAGAAGGATCTTGTGAAAAGGTTTGTTATATAATAAAATATATAATACAAGCCAAAACATTATGAATAATAATGGCATACATATCCACATTTTGAAATATAAAATGAAGGCTAAATATGAAAACTAACAATTTCAGACTTCTGTTTATTAATATTTTGCTGTTTTTATGCTTATCCTTTATTGCTGAAGGCAAGACTATAGATCTCAATGTAATAAAATTGAAAAGAATTAAAGTTAAACCTTTTTTTTACGGAAAAGTTAGGGTCATCACACCAAATAACGAAGAGGTAAGAATACGCTTTGGTTTACCAAAGGATTTTGATTATGCACAAATAGAATCTGTTGCACGGCCAGGTAAATTCGTTAAAAAGAGAGTTTATAATTCAAACGGAGAAATTGTACAAGAAGGCAGCATTATCGCTAAAGCAAATTCTACGTACTACAAAAGAGAACAAAAGATTTTATTAAGCAAACTCGAAAGTGCAAAAGCTTTAATGATAAATAAGCATAAAAATTATGTACGTTATCAAAAACTTCTGAATAATAAAGCTGTGAGCCAGAAAATTTTTGAAAATGCGGAAATAGTTTATGTTAATTCAAAGAATAAATACTACGCATTAAAAAATAAATATGAAGCTTCTGAAAAATTTATTAAAAACTTTAATCTATATGCACCTTACGACGGTTTTATTACTGAAGTTTATGTAAACCCGAAGGAATGGATAGAAGTTAAAAAAACATCTATTGTAAAACTAACTAGAATGACGCCAATCTTTATTGATGTAAAGTTACCTAGAGTTTTAGCGAGAGAAATTATTTTCAATGAAATGGGAGTAGAAGTTTTTCCTCAATTGTATGATAACCCAGTAGGTATATTTAATAATAGAAGCATTCTCATTCCCGACGGCATAAGATTAGCTGTTGATAACTATATGATTAATAATAGATCAGAATTTCAAGGGAAAAAAACAATAAAACAAATCTCTTATGCAATTAGATTTAATCTAGAATTGGAAAATTCTTTACCATTGTCTGTTCCGAAATCCACAATAAAAAAAGATGTTAAAGGCTTTTATGTATGGAGAGCAAAAGGGCAAAGAGTAATGCAACCAGATAAACCATTAAATCAGGAGTTACAAGTTGAAAAGGTTTATATTATGCCAGTGGATGAAATTAAGATAATGGCTTTTGACAGCGAGTTAGTAAAGCTTTCTAATCCAGGGACTTTACATGAGTATGACGTATTATTAGTTGATACTCCTCTCGACCTTAAAGATGGAGATTTCGTTTCAAGAATCTCTAAAAGGTTTTTATTTCATCCAGGAGATATTGTTACTATATCCATACCCGAAATGGCTAGACCCGGTTTTTACGTTCCAAAAACTTCAGTTGTCGCGCACTGGCTAAATAAACAAATTATTTTTATCGTAGAAAATAATATTGCTAAAAGAATTGAAGTTGACATTACCGGAGAACATAAAAACCTTTATAGGATTACAGCAAAAGAGCTTACAGAAGGTATGCATGTAGCAATTATCCCCGAAAAATATTTAAGTATTAATTCTGGTAATAAAAAAGACTTATCTCCCGAATTATTGCCAGATACAGTAAATGTAAAAATTAATAAAGTTATTACTTTGCCTGTCGATACGAAAGAATGATATTTTTATCTTTATAAAAATTTCACTTGTTTAATAAATCATCTAATAGGTGCAACATCATTACTTAACAATAACACAAACAACAAGGAAATCACCTCATTACAGAGTTCTGTATCTGTATCTTGTATTTCTTTTAAAGAAAGAAAGAGATCTGTTTGCACCTTATCATCAGAATCTTTAAAAATATCTACAAAATATTTAATTACTTCTTTGGAATTTATTCTTCCTTTGTAATAATTCTCTAATAATTTATAATTACATGATCTGGTTTTCAAAAGATCAATCAACCAGTATGTCCCCTGCTCTTTATCTTCCTGCAGCATTCTTAAATATTTATAATACTCATTCCCGACTGCAAAATATCTTGCAGCATAATATAGCATTTCATGCTCTATTGAATCAGGAAAATGCATATGTATTAACTTGTTCAAAATTATAATTGGCAAATCCTTAGATTTTGTTTTGGAAAGAGCAATTGATCCGGTCAATATAACTACTGGTATTCTAGTTTCTATTAATATGCTCTTTATCTTATCATAGCTCTCTATATCTTTCATTTCAGCTAAAGCTACCATAGTGTGTCCTTGCAATACATTGTCTGCAGAATCAAGATATTTTCTTAAAGTTGGAATAGCTTCCTTTATCCTGGAATGACCAATAACATATGCCGCCATATAACCGGTAGAATGCTCTCCGGTTTTTAACTCATCTATCAGAGCTTTATTTGACATTTTAGTAAGTTTATTAATAGACATTCCTCTTAAAGCTCTGGTTCTGACAAGCATATATGGTGATTTTAAGTAATAAAGCAGCTTTTTCTCAGACAGATTAGAAGTTATATGTGCCAGTTCAGTAACAGCCTCCATTTCTTCTTTTACCGATTTAAACTTTTCCATTTTGTTAAATGTATATAGTGAATACATATTTTTCGGAGAAAGAATAAGTTTGAAAACTTTATTCACATTCCAATCACCATTACTTTTCTGCCTGGATAAAACATATATTATAGGAATTAGAATAATGAATAAAATAAGATAAAAAATTCTAAAAGTATCTAAATCTGTCAAACCTATCTGAGTAAGGAGCTTTATAAGGCCACCCCCTATTACAATACCGATAATACCACCAATTAAACTTGTGGCTAAATTCAAGAGCAGTGAGTAGCCTACAGCTTTATCCTGAGGTACTATCATAATAAACTGATGGAATGTACTGGTTGTCAATCCGGTACTTACAACTCCACCGATAAAAAAGATAATTATAAAATAAAAAATATGTATCTCAACCGGAGCAAAAATCCAAAATGCTGCAATGATCATATTTCCTAAAAGATATATGATCATTAATGGTTTAGGACCTGTATATTCTGATATCATTTTACTTATATATGAAATTACAATACTCCCCACAATTTGTGTAAGAATAAATATTAATGCCAAAGTATCTGAAATACTATATATTTTTTTTAATGCTATTATTGATACAGCTACAATTAAAGCCCCGAATGTGACGGATAAACCTCTAGTCAGAATAAAATTTCTCATCTCTTTATATTTAGCAACTTCTCTGATTGAAGCAATCAGATGAAATTTTTCAGAAGATTTCTCTGAATATGTAGATTCATTTACTCTGCTTAAAATTCCTCCGCATATAAAATTTGCTATAACACCTATAAAAAGAATCCCCTGAAAAGCAAAAATACTGTCATGATAAGTAGTAAATAAAAAATAACACCCGATCAAGCCGATGAACATTGCCACATTATAGTTAAGAAAAGACATCGAAGTGAATTTACCGCGATTATCTTTATCTGTCAGATCTGCAAAAATCGGTTCCATGGCAGGATTCCCTAAAGACCTGAACAAATAAAACACCAGCATAAGTATCATTATAATGGAAGAATACAGGTTGAATGGTAAATATTTAACCGCAAAAGGAGTAAGCACTATAAGAAATGCAACTATACCTTTTAAAAGCCATGAGATGGCCATTGTTGTAGCAGAACCGTGTTTCGTAATTAAAAACTTTGAAAATAATACTGAAAAAGTTCCTAAATTGATGAACGAAATAGCTATAGTTACAAGCGAAGCGGAGAATCCAGTCTGTAGCAAAAACAGGGATAAAATATTTGTTGATATGCAGACAGAGGAAATACCGTTAAACGAAGAGAAAAAAAGCAATTTTTTTCTTTCTTTTGCTTTTTGAGTAAAACTAAGTTTATGATCTATAATCATTAAATTAAATTCCGGAAAGCTGAAAAATAAAAATATTTATATAGTATATATATTATAGAGTAAATGAATATATTTCCTATCATTTCTGCAAAATAATCCTATTTACAAACTTACAAATTATTCAATATTTTTTTAATTATTCATATCTCTTGCTATATATCAAATACTTATATAAAAATTATAATATCTCAGAATCTTCATAACTTTTCTGCATCTTGATATACTAAAAAAAAAGTATTAAATAATAATATAGAAACATTAATAATTGGAGGAATTAACATGAAAAAAATCACTGCAAAAAAACTCCTAAATACACATACCATTTTAGAGAATTACAACAGAGAAAACAGTGATTTTGAATTCGATATTCCCTCTCTTATGAAATACTGTGTTGAAAATGAAATCAGAAGCCTCCTGAAAGATAATAAATTGGCAGATTCTCAGATCAATGAAATATTTCAAAATATAAATTTCAATGTTAAAATTAAACAAAATTCTAAAAATAAAAACTTAGTAAAAATCAATGTACAATACGATAAATTAACTTAATAAGTTTTACTTATTTGCGCCAGTCTTTTTTTTCAGTAGCCCAGTATGCCGCAAGATATGAGCCTGAAATATTATGCCATATACTATAAATTGCACTCGGTAAAGCAGCAAGAGGTGAAAAATACTTAACTGCAAGAGCTACACCTAACCCTGAATCCTGCATTCCTATTTCAAATGCAATTGCTATGGAATCTTTTTTTGAACATCTGCACCATCTTGAAATAATATATCCTATGGCTAAACCCAAAACATTAAGTAAAATTACTGCAGTAAATATATTCAAACCAGCTTTTTGCATAACAGAGTTACTCAAACTCACAACAATTGCAATTATTAATACGATTGCCAACATTGCCATAAAAGAACATAAAGATTTATATTTTGCTAATTTCTGTTTGCTAAAAGTGTTGATAGCAACACCAAAGGCTATTGGTATTATCACAATAAGAAATATACTTACCAGCATATCATAAATTGGAACCGGTACTATCCGACTGGCATATAACCAAACTAATATAGGAGTAAGCACTACACCCAATAAAGTAGTACAACTTGTAAGAACAATAGACAAAGCAACATTACCTTTAGCTATATAACACATAACATTTGATGCAGTTCCACCAGGAACACATCCTACAAGAATCATCCCTATTAAAATCCATTCACTAAAACCAAACATTTTAGAAATAAAAAATGCTAATAACGGCATTACGGTAAATTGTAAAACTACCCCCATAAGCACTATGAATGGCTTTTTAGTTATTTCCTTAAATTCTGATAATTCAAGAGTTATCCCCATTGCAAACATAATGATCATCAACAATGGTATTATCATAAATTTAAGGTTTGTAAAAACACCTGGGAAATAAAATGAAATTATTGATACCAGAATAGCCCACAATGGGAAGAATTTTGTTATTATTGATATTTTATTCATCATGACATATAGACAATACAAAATTAAAAATGAAACTTTCATGAAACTGATTATACTTAAAATATATCATGAAACAATTTTAAGTTTTTGGCTAATCAATACAATATAGTATTAGAAATATTATTAGAATTTAATTTATATAAATCATGGAGATTTATAAATGAAAATTAATTGTCCCAAGTGTGAACAAGAATATGAAGTTCATGAAGATTGGATAAACCAAACAGCAGAATGTGAAACCTGCAATCATGAGTTCATAATAACCAAAAAGGTTAAAACAGCTAAAAATGACAATAAACAGCAATCTCATTATAATTATCCGACAGCAATAAAAAATGCAATAACTGAATTTCAAAATCTGGCATCAAATATTATATATGATGGTATGATCAGCGATGATGAGTTAAAGGTATTGGTTGACTGGATCAATATTAACATTGATTATATAGATAAATGGCCTTTGAACAAAATATATAATGTTCTTCAGGTTATTTTAGAAAATGGAGAAGTAAGTAACGATGAAAGAAGATTGTTATTTAATCAGCTTACTCAAGTTGCTGATAATAAAAAAGTATCAGAAGAAGAAAATATCATTTTCGACAATAACACCACAATAACATTTAAAAATAAAAATTTTATCTTTACAGGTAAATTGAAATTATTCACAAATGAACAGGCTGAATCTGCTGTAAAAAAAAGAGATGGTAACATTCTAAGCGGTATTTCTTCAATGATTGATTATGTTGTTGTAGGCGAACTTTCAGATGATGCCTGGAAAAACAATAAACTGGGATCAAAACTGGAGAATTCTCTTAAACTTAGGGATAAAGGAATAGATATTTTTATTGTTACTGAAAATGATTTTGCCAAAGCTGCCGCAAGTTTTTAAGCCTATATCTATAGAAGAATTACAAAAATATTTTTTATTTACATAAACTATTAATGTTAAATAATTCAAATTTTCTATTTATATTAACATCGGCGGTATAATCATGCGAAAATATTTTAATTTTAAATTACTTATTTTACTCATATTTTTTAGTAACTGCTATAATATATTTTCAGAAAAAATACCGACAATTAACTCTCCGGATATTAACAATTCAGATAAAATATTATATTTTGCATATGGGTCTAACATGCTATTGAACAGGCTGAAAAAGCGAGTTCCTTCTGCAGTTCCACTTGGAACTGCATTACTGGAGCATTATACTTTGAGCTGCAGTAAACTTAGCAAAGACGGGTCCACTAAGCTCTCAGTCAAAAAAGGAACTGAACAAGATGAAGTATATGGCGTCTTGTATGAAATAAATGCCAATGAAAAAAAATCACTAGATAAAGCTGAAGGATTAAAACGTGGATATGAAGAGATGAATATCAATGTCTTATTTAAAGGCAAAAATGTCAAAGCTATGACATATTACGGCACGATAGAAAACAGAAATATATTGCCGTATAAATGGTATAAGGCATTTGTATTAGCCGGAGCCAGATTTCATAAATTCCCTTCTCGATATATAAAAATGATACTCCATTCCCTAGCCAAAAATGATTTAAATTCTGTCAGAAATAAATTCAATCAGGATATTCTTCATAAGAATTAAGTAATTAATAACAATCTTATTACTAGATATATGAAGAGGATAAATTATTTGATTTTTATAATTAATTACTTCTTTTTTGAACAATTATTTGATTTTCCCGTTTAAAATTGTACAGTTACTGTTCATTTTATCGAAGAATATACAAATAGATTCTTTGATAATGTATTTACACTTATATAAACTGTTTAAGCGTTTCATAGAAAGTGTTATTAATGTAATACTGGAGAACAATTAATGTTGTTTAAGAAAAAAAATAAAATATATACACAGGAAATAGGATTAGAACTTGGCCTTAATTTAGGTGAATATTTTTTAAATTCAGAAGATTTGCATTATGGCTTCTGGAAAGAGGGAACTGCTGTAGATATTCAAAACATGCCGAAAGCACAAAAAGATTATAAAGAATTTCTGATATCTCATCTTCCTAATGGGTGTAAATCCATTTTAGATGTTGGATGTGGTTCTGGAGAACTTGCTAAAGAATTGTTAGAACTCGGATATGATGTAGATTGCGTCAGCCCTAGTGCTTTTCTTGGAGAGCGTGCATCAAGTAAATTAAGCTCTGATGTACATTTATATAATTGCAAATTTGAGGACATCATACCTCAAAAAAAATATGATCTAGTTTTATTTTGCGAAAGCTTTCAGTATATAAAACTTTCACTAGTTTTTGATAAAGTATTTGAATGTCTTAAAACAGACGGACATATCATGATAAGTGATTTTTTCAAAACTGGCGTTAAAAACAGCCCGATGGGGGGAGGTCACAAGATAAAGAGGTTTGAAGAAGTAGTTTCTAGTTTACCATTAGAAAAGGTTAAAGATATTGATATAACTAATGAAACAGCCCCGACAATAGATCTTGTTAATAAATTCTTTCAATCTGTGGCTTTACCTAATTTAATGATATTAAAAAAATATATGCAGACAAATCATCGCATTATTTATAAGATTCTGACAAGTTTTTTGAAAATTATTCTTTTTAAGAGAGTAAAAAAGCTGAAATTTAAATATTTTAGCGGTAATAGAAACGGTGATAGCTTTAAAATTTTTAAAACTTACAGAATGTTCATATATAAAAATACCTGTACAGCATAATTAACTGCTGACTCATGCAACAAGAAAGGCTTTAAATTTCATATTTAGAGTCTTTTTTTATATACACTTAATATTTAATTTACAGCAATTACATATAAAAAATATGGACATAATTATGAATAAATTGAATATTTTAGTTTATGCTGATAAAATTCTTATTAGAGAATTCGATTTGTAAACAATAAATATAAAAGAACAACTACTTTAATATGCAGACATCAAAAAATATTTTCGAACGTAATAAAAAATGGTCAGACAAAATAAAACAAACAGATCCAGCTTTTTTTACAAAACTTTCTAAAGAACAGAAACCGGAATATCTATGGATAGGGTGTTCTGACAGCAGGGTCCCTGCAAATACTATTTCAGGTATGTTGCCTGGAGAATTATTTGTACATCGAAATATTGCTAATTTAGTTATTCACACAGACCTTAACTGCCTCTCAGTCATCCAATATGCAGTAGAAGTATTAAAAGTAAAACATATAATCTTATGCGGACACTATGGATGCGGAGGCGTTAAAGCATCTATAGATAACGAGGAGCACGGATTAATAGATAACTGGCTTGTTAATATTAGAAATATCTATCTATCATATAGGACAGAGATAGAAAAAATCGCTGATGAAAAGGAAAAACTTAATTCGTTGTGTGAAATTAATGCTATTGAGCAAGTTAAAAATATATGCCAATCTACCGTTATTCAAAAAGCATGGAAATCAGGGCAGAAATTGACAGTTCATGGGTGGATATATAACCTTGAAAATGGAATATTGAGTGACTTAGATGTTTCTACCTCTTGCCCTGAAGGAATATCTCAGATAGGCTGGATAAAATAAATCATTATCAGATTAAAAGCAATAATCCCTCTGATTAACAGCACAATGATTTTACTTTTTTACTCTACGGACTAATAGTAATTGAATTGTCGACTTAATATTCAAATTTAAATGATGCTGAATTGGAGGATTTATAATGAATAATGATGCAAAACCTGAAATAGTAAATGATTTAGTCTCTTATCAGGATGGTTCAGTTGTCAGTAGAACTTTAATCGAAAAGAAAACTGGAACTGTAACACTCTTTGCATTTGGTAAGGATCAAGCATTAAGTGAACATACAGCTCCTTTTGATGCTATGGTCTATGTTCTGGATGGTAAAGCTGAAATCACTATTTCAGGCAAATCTAATATCATAGAAGCAGGCAGGATGATTGTCATGCCGGCAAATGAACCTCATGCAGTAAAAGCTATAGAAAGGTTTAAAATGCTACTTACAATGATTAGGTCATAATTGACTGAGCTAATGAAAATTACTACTATTAATGATAAAGACCTTGCCGAATTGGCGGGTCTTTATCAACAGCTTCAACCTAATGAACAGTCCATAGAAAAGATGAAAGATGCTTTAGTGCATATACGTCGTAATCCAAATCAAATAATATTGGGAGCAAAAATAGAAGGAAATCTGATAGGAACATTATTGGGAGTAACCTGTCAAATGCTGTTCGGTCAGTGTAAATCATTTATGGTCATAGAAGACGTAGTAGTCAGTAATAATTATCGCCGAAATGGTATTGGGCGTGCACTGATGAAAGCAATAGAGAAAAAAGCAATGGAATTAAATTGCTCTTATATCATGTTAATAACAGATCATGATAGAGTAAATGCCCATAGATTTTATGAATCATTAGGCTACAAATCTGACCATTATAAGGCATTTAAAAAATCATTGATCTAAAATTGATTTAGATTATTTAAAAGTAATAGTAATTTTAAACCACTTTACAAGTATCCTCTATATTTCATGAGTAACTGTCGAAATATTAGGTATTTTAGATATTACCACTTCCCTGCTCATTCTAGTTTATTTTTTCAAAATGGCACTCATTTCCTCAGTTATTTTAAAATCATAATTTTGTTGATCTGATTGCATCGACCAATTAAATATACCTCTTAATTGATCATTCTTATATTTAGCTATAGCATCTTTGACATTAGGATTATAATTTGGATCAGTGCAGATACCATAAGATATTTTATCTGTAGGCACATTAAGTTTAGTATATTGATCAATTTTTACCCAGCTAGCATATGTTTGAGGATTTACTATATCAAATAAAGCTAAGTTTGTTTCTGTAAGAGAACCTGTTTCTGCAGGTGTTATTGACAGTATATACTGCTTCTTGCCGGGTTGATGTAATAATTCATAGACTTCTTTTAGGATTTCTGTGAGTTTCTCTGAAGTTACCTGCTTAGGTATACTCTCATAGTCTATATCGAATCCATCTAAGTTATTATTAACCAGAAATTCAAGGACAGACTGAGGGAACGAGTTAACCCCGCTGTCATAATCATCTATAATAAGTTTCCAGTCTTTACCATCTGTATTCCACCCCATAGAGATGAGAAATTTCATGTTGGGATTGGCTTTTTTAGCTACTGAAATAAGTTTTCTGATTCTGTCAGAGTCAAAGTCACCAGCTGTTAATTTTGTCTTTTCTTTTCTTGCATTCTCATATGACAGTATAATAGATGCAGGTTTTTCATTATTGCTGTAGACATGGGCAAAGGCTATAAAAATAAAATTGATATCCTTAAATGGTACTTCATTTGTAGGAACCAGCCAGTCATTATAAATAGGATAAAATTGTCCTACCAGAGGTTGAGGGATTATTACTTTTGCATCTTGTGCAGATACTTTAAAGACAGTTGCAGTAAACGTTAAGAAGAACAGTAGTATAAATAGTAATCTTTTCATCAATAACCCTTTCACTAAAATAAAAATATCAAACCTTATTAAGATATTAAGTAAGTATCACTGAATCGTCAAGAATAAATCAAAAAATGCTTCCTCTTATATTTATTGTGATATTAATATTATACTTTGACAGTTAATTTTTATTTGATATAATTTTCTTTGTAAATATAAAATTTAGTTCTTTGCAATTCAGTTTATATATCAATCTGAATTATTTGATAAGGATGAAATAATCTTTATCAAATTTTATGATGCAGAAAACCGCTGTGAGATGAAGTAAAGAATCAATTAATTTATTTACGTTTCATAACTCAGTTTTGTGAATGAATTTAAATGGAGGTATAAATGAAGCATACAATCTCAAAAAACTGCTTGATTTTAAGTATTTTAGTAGCCTTTGTATTAATTTCACCTGCTGCTATTGCCAGCAATATAATCAATTACCGCATTGTTTCTGCCAAGTCATGGGAATTAATCATTGATGTTAACTACTCGTATTCAGGAAACTTTGGAAGCAATGTTTATGTAGGAGTCAAAGCGGCAAAAGACGGAAAAGATTTGCGATATTTTGGGTTCAGACCTAAAAAAGTGACCGGAAGAACAGGAACTGCCAGAATAACTCTGCTGACAACCGGGAGTTCTCCGGCATCTTTTACCTCCAACCAGCTTGCATTTATACTTTATACTTCTGATATAGTTTTTTTAAAGGAATACTTTCCCTATAAGAAAGTCTGGAGTAAAAGGACATATGAGCAGAGAACCAACAGTACAGAAAACAACTCAGAAAGTAGCAGTAGTCGCGCTGTTACAAACCCCGAATACAAGTTTCATAAGAAAGGTAGATTAGTTATACCTCAAACGCATCTTTTTGATCTGGATTCTGGGAGAAAAACACAGGTAGGTGCTGATATCTGGTTTAGGGCTGAAACAGCCAGATTAAGATATTTAACTCCCCGAAATGGTGCAAAAATAGCTCTGCTCGGACAACTCAGAGGAATGCCCTCGCTTGCACAGTGTAAAGCTTCTAATTTATCAAATAACAGAATTTTAATCAACGCCATTCCTAAAAACAGTTGGGTAGCAGTCAAAACGAATCAGGGCCGTTATTCAGCTTTTAAAGTATTAAAAACAGTAGGGCCAAGTCCTGGCAAATTGTATATTTACTTCTATACATGGGAAAGATAAATAGAACAAGCCTCTTACAAAACGTAAGAGGTTTTGTTTTTTAATCTTAAAACATATCCCAAAAAATTAATTTTCAGAAATTTTCTATATCAAATCATTTGGAAAAAGAGAAATTATAAATCTTTGAAAAATCGGCAACTTTATATATAATGATCGATAGATAAAGGTCATTATGAGGCATGTTGGTAAAATTAAAATTCTTATTTAAAGCAACTAATACATGAGATTTACAAGAAAAGAATATATTTTTATTTTTATTATTTCAATTTTATGTATTTTGTTTTTTATGGGTGATGTTGTTCATGATTACTTCAGTGGTGGCTTTCATGGTTTTGTTGCAATAAAGTATATCAGTACCTCGGATTTTGATATTCCAAATGCTATTTATTATACATGGATCTTTCACTGGATATTATTAATTGGTTTGTTTTTCATTACTCTCATAGGTATTTATAAAGGATATAAAAAGCAGCTAGGCAATAAATTTTATACTACTTCTTTGGTTCTCATTATTATCTATTTAATATGGGATTATCCAATTGTAGATAAGCATATATCTTTCACATGTAGAACTATATCTGACATTTTAGGCTTAGGCCTTATGATCTCATTTCTTATAACAATAATATTTGAGAGATATAATCACAATGCATCCCAAAAAATCAACATTGATATTCAGGATAAAAAAAAAAATACTTCATTAGAAAAAGAGCTACCTAAAATTACTGAAAAATATCCATTTTTTGTGCTGATAATAATTACTCTGTTCTCTATTTATCCTATGAGCTTATTAATGTTTTATTCATATTCAAATATTCATCACTACTTTTTTTATTGTAAAATAATAAACTGCATATGCTTCATTATTATGATTCAATATACTTTTAGAAAAAAAAGATTTTGCCATACATTGTTTTTTATTATATTATTGATAATTCTACTGCCTTTTTTAACGTATGGAAACATTATGCTGTCTTCCTGGTTAATAGTAATGATTATAATTTTTTTTATTCTCATATATCTTTGTTTTTATTATTATCCGAAAAGCAAGAAATAAGTTCATAGTGATGTAGCAATTAATATTTTATGTCATATTTTTATATGTTTTGTATTTTTCTCTAATTTATAATTTTTTACAAACCTAGATATTGCAAGGATAAATTATGAAAGCTGTTGTTGTTTTCCATAGCGTAGGCGGAAATTGTTTTTTGATAGCAAAAGAATTCCATAAAGCATTAAACAATAATAATATTCAAACAGAATTATACAGGGTAAAAGATGAAGACCTTGAACATTGGTCTACAGTACAGGAATCGAATAAAGAGTTTTATAAATCCATTGTCGAAATACAGGTAGCCACTCCTGAAATAGTACTAGATGCAGATCTGCTTGTCTTTGGAAGTCCTACCTATTTTGCGAATTTCTCTGCTGAAATGCACGCATTTCATGATTCATTGGCAATTTACTGGCCTGAAAACAGACTATGGAATAAAAAATTTGCATGCTTTACAAGTGCAAGTGTAGGTGAGAGCGGAGGATCACACTGTGCCCAGTCTTTTATAAATTTTGCTCTTAATTTTGGTATGAACCCTATTCCAGTTCCAGTACCGGTACAATTTGAAACAGGAGTGTCACCAAGTGGCATAATTCATATAAGCGGCCCCAAATCAGATATTCGCCCTAATAATTCAATAAAACTCGCTGTCAAATTATACAGTGAAACGCTTGCAAAGCTGTTAAGTTAACTGTAAGACTCTATTATATTAAAACTATTACTGGATTATTGCCTATTGCTATTATTAGGTATAGGTAATATGTAAAATTATTAAATAATTAGAAGGTTCATAATATACTATAATTATAAGTTAATAGAATATCATTCTATATTCCAACTGACAGAATAGTCAGCCTTGGCATTATAACCAACAAGAACAAGACAGTATTTTTCTTGTTTATTAAATTTCAATTCCAAGTTATATTTTTGATTTTTCTTAAAAGTTTTTACCAGTTTATTTGTTTGCATATTAACTATTGCCGCAAAAAAATCACCTTGGACATCTTTAGAAGAAAAGCTCATACTTACTTTTTGGCCTGGCTTGAAGTCAAAAGTTCTTACTGGAAAAACTCCTTTAAGTTGAGTTATATTCGCCTGATAATCTTTTACCTTGTTCAGCTCCCGCAATTGTTCAGTTCTATTTGCTATAATTCTTATATTAAATGTTGCATTTTCACTAATTGAATCTGTATATTTTCCATTCATAAAATCCCGATAGGCAAAATCAGCATCTGTAATACCTAAAGCAAAAAGCATTCCTGCTAATCCAAATATAAAAACTATTGTTAAAATTAACTTTTTCATTTAATTATTTCCTTTTCTATACCATCATAGCTTTTATCAGTCCGAGAATAATTACTATTATAGCAAATACATTTATCATCATCCAGATGGATAAAGAAAAAGTAAAAACATAAAAAGGATTATATATAACAAGAAAACATATTAAAAGAGGAATTGCATGAAATGGAGTTTTTTTAGGTAAACATCTTTTGTAGCTTACATATGTTCCCTTTAATGCAATGATAAATAATCCTATTAATTCCAGCCATCTAATATAATTAAATATACTAAAAAATATTGATTGTCTAAATATTTCAGAATTAGAGATAAAATTGAATACAATACAAAGATTATTAAGTAGAAAAAACAGGTATGTAAGTATAAAAGATATACATAAAATAAATAAAATATCTTTTTCTTTGTCAGTAAATCTGCTGTAGCTCACAATTAATTCCTTCATTTATTCATTAAATCTTTTTAATAGACATATTAAATCGATCATAATCAATAGCAGAAAGTCAGTATAGATCATAAACAATCAGACAATTTATTGTTTCTTCTTTTCAGCAAGAAAAATTATGCCGATTATCTCATCCTCTGTCTTATTTTTCATAGCAGAGCATGTCAACTTAACTGAAATTTTTTCTCCGGTTTTAGTCTTGTAGCTTATATTTTTATTGATAGTTTCTTTATTTAAAAAATTTAATAAACCTTTATATTCAAACTGTTCATCATCTCCGTATAAAACGGTATCTATACTCTTACCCAGCAGTTCATCCTCTTTATATTCTAAAAGTTTTAAGGTAGTAGAGTTAACTGTTCTAATTATAAATTCTGGTGTAATTACTATTATTGATTGAGCAATGGAATTAATAATATTATCATAGAAATCAATTTTAGAAATAAATTCATTTTGGGTTTTAGTAATATTATCACTCATAATGTTCAATTTTTCAGTTAATATCCCAAGTTCATCATCTAAACTGCCTGTTATTTGCACATTTGTATCTCCTTTGCCAATAAGCACAGCAGCATTTGCAAGTTTTCTGATTTTTTTTGAAATAGAAACAGATATGATAAAACCAATGATAATTCCAGCAAAAGTTATGCATATCATTATAATAGTCATATATTTTCTTAATTTTACTACGGGTGCATAAACTTCTTTTATATTATAGGTTACTATCAGAGTCCAGTTAAAATTCCTAACAGTTTCAGTCCCTTTTGAATGAGAATGTATGAGCATTTTATTGTGTTCTAATTCAGTAATAATACTTTGGTTGGCTATCTCAGTTTTTTGTATTTCATTTAAAAGCTTAGATTTATCAATAAATGTTTCATGTTTTTCGGTATTATAAATTAGCTTTCCGTTTCTGCTAAGCCACTGAATATTAATTGTTTTATATTTTGAAGATAATTTAATTTCATTAATAATATTAATAATACTCTTTATATTTAAAATTCCTTTAATTACTCCTGTAAAATTACCCTTCTCATCATCTATTCTTTGACAGATAGATAAAGAGTAAACTTTGGCACTTTCATCAAATGCAACGTCACTTATATATAATTTATTTTTTTTGGCTTTCATCCACAACAACTCATCTGCCTGATAAAAATCTGATGTTGGCCCTGTCAATGCTATATTTGCGCCATATTTATTAGTAACAAAAATCTCTGGAAAAATCTGATACCCATATTTATGTTTATAAAAATTCTGCAATTTTATCAATTCTTTGGATAAATGATTTTTAGATATTTTCTCATATATATAAGATTCAGTTATGCTGGGTGACATTATCCATTTACTGTTAATCTTCCTTATATACGCAGGGATATTTGTAAGTTTACCGAATGTGATATTAGAAGCATTTACAGCCTGCAATACATCTATATTATCCGAATAATCCTGTATAATTTCAACTCTATGAGTTATTTCTCTGATCATCTTATCCAATGTTTCATCAGCAAGCAAAGTTACATTTTTACCTATTGCGCTTTTCAATGAATTTTCTAATATTTTAATCGAAAAATATCCTGCAAGGCCTATGAAAAGTGCTATGAAAATATAAGATAGGAATAATTTTTTCCATATTGTCATTATAAAATTCTTTCTTTTATAAATTGCTATGATTTAAATTCATATTAAGCATATTCTAAACAAACTATTTACCTAATAATTATATCCAGTTTAATGTTATTTCTGAACATGTTATTGAGAAGAATTAAAAAAAATGAAGAGAAAATATAACTCTATATAAAAAACATACAGTATCGTTAGAAACATCTGTTAATTTTGAATTTTATAGTTAAAATTAACTTGGCAGGTTAATGTAACCGGAAATAAATACCGGCAAGGGCCTGGCGCTATTAAATATAGCCAAATCGTTTTTTCGGTGCCTTGGGTAACACTTCTGTCTATACAGAAAAATAGGAGTTCGAATCTCTTACCTGCCGCCACCAAACATAGTAAATATCAACAGACAACTATCTCCATCAGTGTGTATGTAGTAATTTTTAATTGTTGTTAATTTAACTTACAAAAAAATCTATATTTTATCTTTTCCTCTGTTGAAATATTAGATTCTTCCGTTCAGTGACTATATTTTATTTACTACCAATAACTAATTGCGAGAACGTTTATGAATAAATATAAGATAGCAATAACATATATGCTTATATCTACTTTACTGTTATCTCTGATGTTTGCATCTATTAAAGACTTGTTAGGTGTTTACGATATAATGATAGTTATATTTTTAAGATATTTTATAGCTTTTCTGATAGTAACATGTGTGATTATGTTATCTGGCATTAAATTTAAAATTTCGTTCTCAACATTTAAAAAGCATCTGTTAAGAGCTTTTCTGATAGTATGTTCACAGTATTGCATGTTTTACTATCTTCTTCATCACACCATTCTGCAGGGCAATCTTTTATTCGCTACAGGGCCTCTTTTTATTCCTATAATATCAATGTTTATACTAAAGGAAAAAATTAAACCAACTATATGGATATGTATAATATTAAGTTTCATGGGAGTCATACTAATAATGAAACCAACCAGTAATGTTTTTGACTCAGCGATGATGATTGGACTTTTATCTGGTTTTTTCAATGCATGTTCTCAACTTGTTTTTCACAGTACTGCAAAAAAAGAGAATCCTTTTGTTATAAACTGTTGGGTTTTTGGTATTGCTTCTGTCTTATCATTTATACCAATGCTGGTATTTTTTAATATAGATAAAATCCAAATGCAGTTTACAAATATTTTCCATTCTAATATAGCTATTCTGTTTTTAATACTGCCTATACTGAGCATAAGCAGTCAGAATGCCAGAACACATGCTTACAAATATGTCAAATATGCAACATCTCTGTCACCTTTTCTTTATACAACAATTATATTTTCAGGAATATTAAGCTATATATTATTCAATCATATACCTGATACTTTTACTTTAATAGGTTCAATTATAGTGATATTAGGCGGCCTACTGCTGGCATATAGCAAAGGAGCATTTAAAAAGACGATCACTGCTGGAAAAATATAAAATATTTTATGCTAATCAAAATTTTTCTGAAAAATTACACAGAATAAAACTATTCAGAGTCAAAGAAAAACGAAAATGAAAACAAATAATCTTACATGTCAATGTTTAATATCACCTACAGCCGCCGCCAGTTTTGTTTTTGCCATAGCAACATGAATACATGATTTTACATATTCGCCCTCAGTTGCAATAAGATTATTCTGGGCCTGATTTAGAACTGCAATATTCGTTTTACCCTCATTGTATTTTTTACGCAACAGGTCACGACGTTCCTCCGCCATTTTTAAAGTTTCTGCTGTTATTTTTCTTCTGGCAATAGATTTATTTAACTGAGTATAATTTGTTCTTACTGAGTTCAGAACACTTATCCATTTTTTAAGAAGTGCTTCTTTCATCGCATAATATGCAGCCTGTTTTTCTCTTATTGTAAATATCCTGCTTCCCCCCTGCAGTAAGTTCCAATTTGTATCAAAACCATAATTCCAGTCAAAGTTCTGGGGAACTATCATTATACCCGCAGAAGAAGGAGAAGGATTAAAAGATCTTGTAAAACCATAATCCAATCCTGCATTTGCAGTTGGTGACAATGCAGCCCATGACTTGTAAAGTGAGTATTTTGCAGCTTTGAGTATTTCTTTCTGGGTTTCCAGATCAGGTCTCAATTTAATTGCCTGGTCAAGATAATAATCCTCACTCATTGGGTATTCATTTTTACTGTCTGATACATTGATAGGAGACAGTTTCATATTAAATGGTATATTGGCAGTAGTCAGCCCCATTAATTTAGCCAGCTTATATTTATTGATCTGCTCCAAAGCTTTATTATAAATTAAAGCAGTCTGAGCATTATTTTTTGCTATTTTAAAATTTAGCAGATCTCCTTTAGGAATGGAATTGTTTTTTTTAGATTCGGCATACTTTATCATCTGATCATTATAAATTCTGTTACCAAGTTCAATTTGTGTTTTTGCCCGATCAAGCTGTATTTGGTAATAAGTAAGCATTGTCTCTTCAATCAGCATTCTCCTGACATTTTTATAAGCATACTTCTGTCCTTCTGCTTCAGCATGTTTATTCAACACATTGAATAGTTTCGACATCGAAGCTCCTACTGCTGCACCTCCACCTCTACCTGTTCCCTGGTTTGATGCTCCAGTCCCTAATGCTACTGCTGGAGACAGTTCGGATATGGATTTATAATAATTTGAATAAGCCTGTATCATATTAAGACGGGCAATCTCATATGTCGGGTTATTAGCCAATGAAGTATTTACTACTTCATCTATAGTCAGCATTCTATTACCGCCAGGATACTGTCTTTGCGATTTAGTTTCCAAGGCTGTATAATTATCGGAAAATACTGCTCTAGGAAGTGATTTATTAGAAACACATCCCGTCAAAAGTGCTATCACTAAACAGAATAAAGAAAAAACAGTAAGTTTTAAAGATTTCATACTAGATCCTTCCTGTTTTTACTATATATTTCTGTGATATTTTCATCATTATTTCCTTTGATAATTATCGTTTTAAAGCGGTAAACCTTAACTCTAAATTATACAAAAGATTCAATCAATTTCCATGCCTTATTTATGTGTTCTTCTGTTGTATTGAGTTGACCTGTACAAAACCTGAGTGTATAACGACCGTTAAGAACAGTATGACTTATAAAAATTTTACCCGAAGAATTTACCTTATCCAGAATTGATTGATTAATTCCATCACTTCCATTATATCTGAAGCATACTAGACCAAGTTCACGTTTTGCAGAAAGTTGAAAATCTTTAGAATTTATCACTTTTGCTTCAAACAGTTCTGCCAGTTTAACATTATACCTTATGTGTTTTCTTATACCTTCGACACCGTAATTCCGTATAACGAACCATAATTTCAATGCTCTGAATCTGCGACCTAAAGGTATTTGCCAATCCCTGTAATCTATTACACGGTTTTCATCGCTGTTTTTATTTTTCAAATATTCAGGTGCTATGGTCAGAGTATTAATCAGTGCATTTTTATCATCTACAAAAAAACAGTTGCAGTCAAAATTTGTCAGCATAAATTTGTGTGGATTAAAACTATAACTGTTTGCCAATTGTAGACCTGAGTTTAAATATCTGAATTCTGGACATACAGCAGCAGAACCTGCATAAGCAGCATCAATATGAAACCATAAATCATATTTCCTGCACATGCTACCAATTTCATTAATAGGATCAATTGCGCACGACGAAGTTGAGCCAACAGTACCGCAAACAAAAAAAGGTATAAAGCCGGCTCTTAAATCTTCTTCTATTTTTAAATCAAGTTGATCAGGCAGCATGGAAAAATTGTCATCTGCAGGTATTTTTCTCAAGTTATTTGCACCTATCCCAGCTATTTTTACTGCCTTGTCAATAGATGAATGCGCATGTTCTGAAGCATAGGCAACTAATTTATTTTCACCAACTCCATTTAAGTTAGAGCAGAAACCTGTAGCTTTCTCTCTACCAGCTAATACAGCGCAAAGTGTAGCACTTGAAGCTGAATCCTGGATAACTCCTCCCCCGTTACTATGAGAGTAATATTTTTCAGGCAGATCCAGCATTTCAGCAATCCAGTCAAGTATATGCGTTTCAAGCTCTGTACAGGCTGGACTTGTAGCCCATAGCATGCCCTGTACACCAAGTCCGGCTGAAAGCAGATATCCGAGTATTGACGGAAGAGATGAATTGGAAGGAAA
This sequence comes from Victivallales bacterium, assembly GCA_036011305.1. Classification (GTDB taxonomy): domain Bacteria; phylum Verrucomicrobiota; class Lentisphaeria; order Victivallales; family GWF2-38-69; genus DASCNA01. The sequence goes on along the minus strand of DASCNA010000270.1, from coordinate 32,912 downwards.
ATATGCGTAAAAATCGGGAGATTGCCAATGCGTAATCCCTTTCATTATAATATCATCTAAATCTTTAATGCATTTTGCAAAAGGTTCATTCGATTTAGGCGGCGATTTAGGTAGCTGTTTTCTAATATCTCCTGATTTGCATGTTGACATGACAGGATAACTTTCAATATTTTCAAGGTAGTCGGCTATCCAATCTATAATTTGTTTGCCATGTTTGCGAAAATCGTCTATCGGCATATGATAATTTAATTTACTGTCCGGCATAATACATATCCTAAAGTTAGATATTTGAAAAACTATTTACTTATAAAATACATCATGCCGACTGTATATTTCTACCTTTTAAATATTTTTTATAGGACTTCAATCTAAAATAAAGTTTTATTTTTTTATCAATTAATTTTCTTTTCAAATAAAGATAATCATAGGTAAAAACCGGTATAACAATATTTTTTATGGAATAATTATTTTTCTTTTCAGCTGTTTGTACTTCATCACATAATCTACCCATTTTCTGATACCTTAAAGCTATAATAAGCCCTAATACAATTACTATCCCGGCAACGAAATATGCATGTGTAATGCTTTGTGAAAAAGCTGACCTTAAATTATCCTGTATAGATATCCAATCACTGGAAATCTTACTCAATACATCTTGTCGGATATTTTTAGGCTGTGATAATAAATTAAAAAGAGTATCAGCCCCTATATTATGAGATAATTTGCCTCCAATGGCAATATTAGAAACTTTTACAAAATATATACCATTTACTATGCAGGACATAACAGCAATACCAAAAGTTCCACCGATCTGTCTTGCTGTCTGAATTATACCTGATGCCTGGCCTTTGAAATTATCAGATACTCTGTTCAAAGCATCTGTATTGACTGGTCCCATTATTAGACCTACCCCCATTCCCATTGTAATCAGTGATGGTATTAATAAATAAATATTCTGAAAATTAAATACAATTGCCAGATAGAAAAAGCTGAATCCTACGAAACTTAATCCCATACAGCACGGAAGCTTTACTCCGTATCTGTCGAAAAGTCTTCCTCCTATTTGAGTAATTACAGCTACCATTATTACTGAAATTATCAAAAACAGACCAGTATTAAAAGGAGAATAACCCAACACATTCTGTATATATAAAGCTACATAAATACTTTGGGCGATACTAGCAAACTGAACACAAAATAGAATAGCAGTATTAGCCAGGAAACTTGAATTTTTAAAAAGAGAGAAATTTATTAACGGATGATCAGCTTTTTGTTCATTTCTTACAAAGAAATAAAAAACTACTATTCCGAAAACAACTAGCAGAATTGTCTTTGATGAAAGGAAACCCCATACATTAGCCTGCTGAATACCAATTATGAAAGCTCCTGCAGCAAAAAATAGTAAAACAAATCCTCTATAATCAATTTTTTGTTCTGGAATAACCTTGTCATCAGGTTTTACGGCAAATGTCAAAATTAAAGCCAGTGCTGCAATTGGAACATTGATAAAAAAAGCAAGTCTCCACGTAAGGTACTGTGTAAAAAATCCGCCAAGCACCGGTCCAACAGCAAGAAAAGACATAGCTACACCTGAATATATAGCCATTGCCCTTCCCCTTTCATGAAATTCAAAAGTATTGTTCACTATAGCCATAGAAGCCGGCTGCATTAAAGCTGCACCAATCCCCTGCAGTATTCTAAATGAAATAAGCATATCACCTGAAACAGCAAAACCACAACCAACTGAAGCGCAGGCAAAAATTACTGCACCTGCATTAAATGTCTTAACTCTTCCAAAAATATCTCCCAACCTGCCACCTGTAGCAACCATTACAGCAAGACTTAGAATATAAGCATTAACAACCCACTGTACACTGTCGTTACTCATAGCAAAAGTATCCTGAAGTTTAGGCAGTGTTACAGCTACTATTGTCTGATCTATTAAAATCATTGACAGAGAACATGTCATTGCAATCAGCGTCAATAATTTTTTCTTATTCATATTAATTTTATTCATGTTGGTAATCCCTTAATCTTTTGAATAGATATAAATATAATACTATTTGTTTTATTCATAAAATGAATTATAATTATACTTGACTATTCTAAAAGAGAATAAGAATAAAGGGGCGATATATGAAGAAACAGCCAGTAAATTTAATGCAGATTAATTTGAATCTTATTGTTATACTTGATTCACTTTTACATGAGAAAAACACTACAAGATCCGGCAAAAAACTACATATAAGTCAATCATCAATAAGCAAGGCACTTAAGCAACTAAGAGAAATATTCGAAGACGAACTTTTGGTACGGGGACGCTTCTCAAGCGAAATGAATCTGACTCCGGTTGCTGTAAGTCTTATAGAGCCTGTCAATAAAGTCATAAAAGATTTGAGTCATATTTTTATCAAGAACAAATTTGATCCGGCAACTTCAGATATGCATTTTAAATTCGGTTTTAACGATACCTGCACGTCTTTGATATTAACTCATATACTAAATAAAGTTACCGAAATAGCTCCAAATATTAAAATTTCAGTAGTTAACATAGTAGACATTGACTCATATGAAGCATTTGAAAGATTCGGTATTCATTTAGCTGTAGGTTACTATCCGAAGGCACCTAAAAATATCTGTTCGAAATATCTTACAAATCACTCTTTAGTATGCGTAGCCGATAAAAAAAATAGAAAAATCAATAAATCTATTACCGTTGATCAATTCTTCAGGCAACCGCATATTATAATAACTCACGGTAAAAATAAAAGTATTGAAGACGGTACAAATGAAGTCTATAAAAATTTATTAAACAAGTTTAATGTCCAGAATTTTAAATATACCGAAGTAACGCATACACTAGCTGCTCTGTCTGTGATTAAAGACAGTAATTTTATTTCAATAGTACCAAAAAGAATAGCTGAAAAATTTTCAAATATTTTTAATTTAAAAGCTATTTCTCTGCCGTATGAGTACAGTCAAATACCAATTAGCCTGTACTGGAAACCAGAAAACAACAATTATGCACCTCATAAATGGATTATGAAGATAACTGAAGAAGCATTTAAAGTATAATTATAGATATAAATATCTTAATTCTGATGACAATGTAGACAACATCATCACCTAAACCTTTCATAACACAATCATTCTAATGTACAGTGATTTGCAATACACGATAACAGATCAGTTAACTGCTGCGATTTGATTTTATAATATACTATTCTGCCATTTCTTTCGCTGTCAAGCAAGTCATGATTTTTCAGTAATCTCAAATGTTCACATGCCTGATTCGGTGGTATTTCACAAAGTTTAGCTATTTCATTTACAGGATACAATCCATTTGAAAGAATCTCAACCATTCTAATTCTGACAGGATGAGCCATCAACTTTAAACAATCTGCTACTCTATTAAGATAAGTGTAATCCATCAACCGTATATTTTTATCACTATCGCACATAACTTTTCCAATCTTTATATTTGTTAAAATATTTTGAATTTTATCATTGCATTTTTAGTTTATACAATTAATATATCATAATATCGAAAGTTTTCGATGTATAGATTAATTATTTATCTTTTTTTTTGGAGGTCATAATGAAAATTTTAATAATTGGTGGTGTAGCAGGAGGAGCCAGTGCTGCCGCCAGAATCCGCAGATTAGATGAAAAAGTAGAAATTGTTCTTTTTGAAAGAGGCGAGTATATATCTTTTGCCAATTGCGGACTCCCATATCATATAAGTAAAACCATACCTGAACGAGACAGCCTTCTGGTAATGACTCCTGAAAGCATGAAAGGCAGAGCCAACATAGATGTCAGAATAAAACAGGAGGTTATATCAATAAACAAGAGTAATAAGAAAGTTGAAGTGAAGAATCTTGAAACTGGAAAAACATACGAAGAAACCTATGATAAACTGATTCTTTCACCAGGATCCAGTCCATTACGTCCTCCTATTCCGGGTGCAGATGACCCTGATGTATTTGTACTGTGGACAATTCCGGATATGGATAAAATAATGACCAGAATCAATAACAAATCTAAAAAAGCTGTTGTTGTCGGCGGAGGTTTCATAGGTTTAGAAGTTGCTGAAAATTTAGCAGAAATAGGAATTAAAACTACTATTGTAGAAATGCTTCCGCAGATACTTCCTCCTATGGATATAGAAATGACAACTCCATTATTAGATTCCTTAAGTACCCATGGGGTAAAAGTAATAGTCAATAATGCTGTTTCCGAAGTTAAAAAAGAAAATGGTAAATTTAATCTTTCACTGAATTCCGGAAAATCAATAGAAACAGATATTGTCATATTCGCGGCTGGAGTAAGGCCTAATTCCAAGCTTGCAATTGATGCAGAATTAAAAGTCAATAAAAGAGACGGTATTGTTGTTAACGACAGCATGCAGACAAGTGATCCCGACATATACGCAATAGGCGATGCTATACAAGTAAAAGATTTAGTATTAGATACACCAACAATGATACCTTTAGCAGGGCCTGCAAATAAACAGGGAAGGATTGCTGCAGAAAACGTATTGGGCGGCAAATCAAAATACAAAGGTAGCCTTGGCACTTCTATATGTAAAATTTTTGAAAAAACTGCAGCATCTACAGGTGTTAATGAAAAGAAACTGATTGACTCTAAAATCAAATATAAAAAACTATACATAACACCAAATTCAAATGCCGGATATTATCCAGGCAGCGCTATGATGTACATAAAAGTGCTCTTTGATGAAAAAGGAAGAATTTTAGGCTCACAAATAGTTGGAACAAAAGGTGTTGATAAAAGAATTGATGTCTTAGCAACTGCAATAAGAAATAAACTCACATTAACTGATCTTGAAGAACTGGAACTGGCATATGCACCTCCATACGGTTCAGCTAAAGATCCAATTAATTTTGTTGGATTTGTAGGTAATAATATTTTAAGGGGCGACTCTGATGTTGTTTTTCCTAACTCCATAAATAAGAAAGAATATCTCATAGATGTAAGAGAACCTGATGAATGTATGATGGGCATAATAAATAATTCTGTCAATATTCCGTTAGGACAAATTAGAGACCGTCTGAATGAAATACCAAAGAATAAGGAAATTGTGGTCTACTGTAAAGCCGGATTAAGAGGCTATCTTGCAGAACGGATACTGAAGCTTAATGGATTTAAAGTAAAAAATTTAAGCGGGGGTTATGAAATCTGGAAATTGTTCAATCCACCTGAATTTACAGATAATTTAAGCAATAGCAATATCCCACTCAACGAATCTAAAAATGAAGGTAAAATTACAATGACTCCAGATATTAAAGTAACTGCAGAAATAGATGCCCGTGGCCTTCAGTGCCCTGGCCCCATAGTAAAAGTAAAAGATAATCTAGAAAAACTGAATAAAGGAGAAACCTTAAAAATCAAAGTAAGTGATATGGGGTTTGTCAATGATATACCTGCCTGGTGCAAAGCAACAGGAAATACATTGATTGATGTAAAAAAAGAATCGGATACAGTTGAGGCCTTAATCCAGAAAGGTAGTGATAATCAAATTGAAGTTACTACTTCAGAAGAAAATGGTAAAAAAAATGTATCAATCGTACTTTTCAGTAATGATCTTGATAAAGCCTTGGCAGCAATGATAATAGCTTCAGGTTTCGCTACACTGGGTCATGAAGTATCAATATTCTTTACATTCTGGGGGATCAATGTACTTAGAAAAGACAATCCACATAGTGTAAAAAAAGATTTTATGAGTAAAATGTTTGGATTCATGATGCCGAGAGGCCCTAAAAAATTAGCTCTGTCAAAAATGCATATGATGGGAATGGGAACGAAAATGATGAAAAATGTCATGAAATCAAAAAATATAGATTCTCTTCCTGAATTAATGAAACAGGCACAGGAATTGGGAGTTAGATTTCTTGTATGTGAAATGGCCATGAACATGATGGGTGTTCAGGAAACAGAACTGATTGATAATGTAGAACTGGCCGGAGTTGCCAATTTTGCTGTACTCTCTTCACAAAGTACTTCATCTCTGTTCATATAAATAAATCATATAATAGTTCAGCCTGGATAAATGGGCTGAATTATTATATTCAGATAACTCAAAACGATCTTTATTTAGGCACTAGGCATTATTCTCTCTCCTTTTATCCAACCTCTTGGGAACAATGCTGTTTTGCTCATAACATCCATTGTAAGCAAAACATACAAAACTTCCTCAGCCCTACAATGTGTTGAAAAATTTTTATAAAATAACTCTTTTTCTTTAAATGATTTTGTCAGCATTACATTGTGTATAATAAGTTTTCTTGTATTTCCAATACCACATTTCTCTTGATATGCCATAATTTAAGAACTTTGGATATGTGAATTAACAACAAAATGAACCATACTTTCCCCTCCTCCCAAAAAACATAACTACTGTATTTTGTTGACATATATAATATAATTATCAATACAGAATTTTAAAAAGGAGGAATTGTTATGCATAGAAAAGTTATATTATTAAGCTTAGTTTTAATATCTCTTTGTATTGGAGTTTCAATGCCATGTCATGCCCTGAATCTCATACATAAAAAGCCCATAAAAACTAGTATTATTATTCAAAATGGAAAACTTGTAGGGAAAAAAGCTGCAGATATTATAATAACATCCGGTAAGGTAATAATCGACGGCAGAAAAGCCGGCATTATAATTCAGACCGGCAGAATTATAAAAAACTCCGGTGCGGCTGGTATAATAATCCAGGGAGGCCGTACTATCAAAAGTGGTAAAAGTGTAAATATTATTATTCAAAACGGACGTATTCTGAAAACAAATGAAGGAACAAGTCTTATTATCCAAAACGGACGCATTATCCCCGCAAAAGGTGCCGCAATTATAATCCAAAATGGTAAAGTAATTAATTCAAAAGTAATGAATATGCTTAATAAACAGAGTTGATTTTCCTCTACATAAATCATAATAAAAGATAATATCAGTCAAATATATTTGAATTGTTTTTCATCTTAATTTACATAAAATAATTGATTATGATATGAATAAAACTTTCACAAAAAAAGAAAAAATTAGTATAATAATTTTTTCACTTCTGATTTTAATCTCATACATATTTCTTCTGGCAATGTATGTTTTAGGTAAATATAAAAATATCAATATATTTACTACTTCACTACGCAACATATATTTTTATTTAATAGTTTATATTATCTGTTGGATAGGTTTGCTAAGTATAACTTTTTTATGTTTAAAAGGTTTTTGGATAAATTATAAATTAAAGAATGATAAAGATACTTCATTCTTCTTAATCTCATCAATAATTTCTATTTTTTATTCTGTCTTAAATTACCCATTATATGTTTTTCCCTTACCTCATACAATGTGGATTTGCTTAGAATATTTAGGTTTATTCTACCTTTTTTATTTTATTATTAAAACACGTAAATAAAAACTATAATACCACTGGCAGATAAATAGTATCCAATATATTTTATCTTAATTTAATATTAGGAGAGTAGTAAAAAAAACGGTAAAACTATGAAAATTAAATCAGATAATTTAGAAATTAAAATACGACCAGGTACAGTCAACGATATTCATTTACTCTTCTCATTCATCCAGTCAATGGCCGAATTTGAAAACCTTGAGGTAACAGCAACAGAAGAAATTTTAAAAGAGTCGCTTTTCGGCAATAATCCTGCAGCAAAATTTTTTCTAGCTTATATAAATAATACACCGGTTGCATATTCAGTGTATTTTTTCAGTTTTTCTACTATGACAGGCAAACGGGTTCTTTGGTTGGATGACTTATTTGTCAAGTCAGAATTTCGAGGCAAAGGTATTGGTAAAGATTTACTAGCCTACTTAGCTAAAATAGCAATTCAAAACAGATGTGGACGTTTTGAATGGATTGTGCTAGATTGGAATAAATCTGCGATTAATTTATATAAAAAAATGGGAGCTGCTATAATGGATAATTGGCGTATTTGCAGAGTTGACGAGGAACAGTTAACCAGTATAGCTAAACAAATTAAACTAGTAAAAGATAAATAATTCAATAAAAAAACATATGAACTACCTACTAATATTGGATAATAATGCAGATGAATATGCTAATGAGCTAAGAAAACGCTCATTACCTGACCTTAAATTAGTGAGTTTAGACAGTGCAGACTACTCAAATGACATTATACAAAAAATCAATATTATACTTGGAGAACCGGGAAAAATAGCTAAAGTACTGAATCATACAGACAAACTCAAATGGGTGCAGTCTTCATTTGCCGGTGTAGAATCATTATGTAAACCAGGGCTTAAAATCAACTATACACTCACAGGTGTAAAAGAAGTATTCGGCCCGCTCATTAGTGAATACGTATTTGCATATATACTTGCTTTTGAAAGAAATCTTTTTGAACTAAAATCAAATCAAAGTAACTTTATCTGGGAAAATCTCCCTTATCGAAGTATTGCTGGAATAAAAATCGGTATCTGCGGGTTAGGTTCAATAGGTAAACATGTGGCAAAAACTGCATCTTATTTTAAAATGAATGTTACTGGATTAAAACGCATTACAGGTAATGTAGAAAATGTAGAGCAAGTTTATGCTCTTTCTGATTTAAGCAAATTCGTTTCCAAACTCGACTATTTAGTAATAACCCTTCCCTGCACTCCTGCAACAAAACATCTTATCAATAACCACATATTAAGTAATATGAAAAAATCTGCAGTTATCATTAACGTAGGAAGAGGTTCATCAATTGTAGAAGCTGATCTTATTACAGCTCTTCAGAATAAAATGTTGCGTGCTGCAGTTCTGGATGTTTTTGAGTATGAACCCTTATCAGTGCATAGCCCTTTATGGAAAATGGAAAATGTTATTATTACTCCTCATAATTCTGCTCGATCATTCCCGGTAGACATAGCCGATATTTTTGAAGATAATTATTTGAACTTTATTAATAATCGACCTTTGAAATATGTAGTAGATTTCACTAGAGGGTATTGAAACATTTGTATTCTGCTTTACCCTGATGTATTTTTATTTTATCCCTCTTGTGGATAGTTAAGAATAAAAAATGATAAAAGAGACTATGAGAAAAATAAAATGATTTTCAAATGTCCAGATGGTGGAGTTACACTTGAGTTAGTAGGTGAAAAAATTTAATAAAGTTGAAGTCTTAACTTGTCAGTTCTCTTAATCTGGAAGAATCTGAGCGATTTCCAGATAAGCGATTTCAATGTTATACTGTATGATTATTTCATTTGCAATGTAGAAAACTTTAGAGGTTTAAATGATAAATAATAAAATGCAATCAGTGTTAATATTAGAAGGCACGCCTTACGATAGAGGACTACTTCACGGTCAGACCTTAAAAACAGAAATCCACGAAATAATTGCTTTATGGAGAGACAATATGTCTAACTCCTTAAAAATAGACATAGATAAATATATTAAGCATTTTCTTGAAAAAACTGATTTCCTCTCTTATATAAAAACAATTACACCCGATTTATTTGATGAACTTAAAGGAATTTCCGCAGGATCAGGTATTAATTTTGATACAATTTATGCATTTCAGCTCATGGATGAAATGTGGCTGGATATTAAAGATAAAAAAACTAGCCAGTGCAGCAGTATTGGGTTCAATCCTGCAAATGAGACACCAACCTGCATTGCTCAGAATTTAGACATTGAATCATTCAGAAATAATTATCAAATAGTCTTTCATATAAAAAACCTGAATGATAAATTAGAAACGTTTGTCTTAAGTTGTCCAGGTCTTATTGGTTTTAACGGTATGAATTCCGGATCAATAGGAATCTGCTGTAATAGTCTGTCACCTCTTAAATTCAGCAATTCCGGATTGCCTGTAGCATTTGTTATAAGAGGTATACTGGAACAGGGAATTGAATCTAAAGTAATTGAATTTATAACAAATATCAAGCACGCTTCAGGCCAGAACTATTTAATTGGCACAGGAAAAAGTACTTTTGATTTTGAATGCTCTACCAATAAAGTCGTCGAATACCGGAAAAATACTCTACAAAATTATATTTTTCATACCAATCATCCATTAATAAATGATGATTATTCAGTACCTCGTGATGAAGTAGATAACATTTATAAACAACCAAAATATATCAACAGCGTAAAACGCTTTGAATATCTAAAAAACAGATTAGAAAAGTTACCACAAGAAAACAGATTAACACTACTTAAAAACACTCTAATGTCTAAAGATTCAGCTGAACATCCAATTGCTTCTACTATAGGAGATGGAGGATATTATTCATCGCGAGGCTCGTTTACTTTTGCATCAACGATAATGGTTTTGTCAGATACACCGAAGTTATATATCAATTTTGCACCTGTGAATATTGATAACTATGAAATATTAGAATTTACAAACAGCAATTTAAATGACAAATAAATTGGAATACAATATATGAAATATAATCAAGGGATTAATAAAATAAACTGGGAGCAATTGACTGAGCTTTATGGAGAAATCGGTTTAGTAGCAGGATATGGCAAAAAAAAAGATTTGATAAAAATAAAGAAAGCTTTTAAAAGCAGTTTTAAAGTTATAACTGCCTGGGATAAAAATAAATTAGTTGGCGCCGGCAGATTAGTCTCTGATGGTGCCTGTTACGGAATGATATTTGACATTGGAGTTTTGCCTGAATATCAAAAAAAAGGAATTGGTAGAAAAATAGTACTCAGATTACTGGAAGAGAACCAAAATCTTTGCATTCATTTAACATCAACTTTCGGAAATGAAAAATTTTACAATAAACTTGGATTTTGTTCACATAAAACAGCAATGGCAAAATATCCATACAAATCAGATTATCTGATCTATGAATAATTTAACCAAAATGCAATGGAAAAGATTATGAATATTTGCATACATATATCTTCAGATGAAGAATGGAACTCTGTAAAAAATATTTTTACAGTTCCAGCCAGCCACTTAAAACAGCAGGCATTTGGAGAATATTTTGAGCAGGAGATTAATGATAAAAAATGCATTATTTATTATAGCGGTCCATCAAAAACAAAAGCCTCTGCTGCATGTCAACACGCTATAGATAAGTGGACTCCAGAAATTATATACGTACTTGGGACATGCGGGGCAGTTTCAGAAACTTTGAATATATTTGATATAGTAATGGCCAATCGTACCATTCAGTATGACTGCCAAGAATTTATCGGAGAGAATACCAATACTTTCTATTCACCAATGATCACTGATATCAATATTTCACATGTAAACATTGATAATATAAAAGATGAAATCAAACTTGGAATTATAGGAACTGCAGATAGAGACATAGATTTTGAAGGTGCAAATTGTTTAAGAAAAGAGAATATTTTAGCGGCTGACTGGGAATCAGGAGCAATATCAAAAATATGTGATATTAATGATGTAAAATGCATAATTTTTCGAGGAGTCAGTGATAAACCTACAGAAAACAGTAGTTCTGATAAAGAAAAACAGATAAACGATTATAGAAAAAATACTGCTATAGTAATGGATAAACTTTTTAACTTATTAAAGAAAATAATATAAAAAACATCGAATTACTATATTTATAATCAATATTGAGAATAGAGAATAAAACATGAAATACTCAGAAGCAAAACAAGGCAGGATATTCATTATCCGCCTTGAAGATGGAGATATTATTCACGAAGAAATTGGAAAATTTTCTAAGAAAAAATCTATCAAAGCCGCCTTTTTAATCATTGTCGGTGGAGTTGATAAAAATAGTAAACTCGTTGTTGGCCCAGAACATGGAAGGGTAAAACCGTTAGTACCTATGGAATATATTCTTGACAATGTCCATGAAGCTGTAGGCACAGGAACAATTTTCTCCAACAAAAAAGGCGATCCTATATTACATATGCATATAGCCTGTGGACGTGAAGGATCAACTACTACAGGGTGTATCAGAGAAGGAGTAATTACCTGGAATGTGATGGAAATTATATTAATTGAACTGATAGAAACACAAGCAATTCGTGCTTTTGATCCAAACACTGGATTTGAATTATTAACCCCTTAAACCTCAAAATAATATAAAGGTTATAAAAATGATAAAAGTCATAAAAAATCAAACTAAAATAACTGAACCTGGTAACACAGGAAAAGAAATAACTGAAATTATAGGCAGAACAAATACAGATACAGACCAGTTAAGTATAGCAAAAATAAGTAGCCCTAAAGGTTGGAGTGAGCCTGGTCAAACTCCAGAATTTGATGAATACACTACTGTACTAAAAGGTATTTTAAGAATTAAAACTAAAGAAGAAACTGTAGATATTGAAGCTGGTCAATCAGTAATTATTGACAAAAACACATGGGTTAAATACAGTACACCACATGACGGTGGTGCAGAATATATTGCAGTATGCCTACCAGCTTTTAATCTGCTTTTAGCAAATAGAGACTAGCTATTATTTTATTGAATCGACAAATAATATGAATGTGCACTATATAAAATACACATAGGCTAATATAGTACACCACATAGCAGTGATACTGAATACACTTCAGTGTGCCTGTCAGTCTTAATCTAATCTTAACGAATAGAGACTAATTATTATCACACTGAATCAGTAAGGATCACTAACGAATTCTGTATTAAAACACAAAATAAAGACAGTCATCACTTGTGCACAAATGATGACTGATTTTAAACCATGGATAACTTTGAGAAAAAGCTTAAATGATTCACTGTAGAAAATAAATGCTGTTGCAATATTCGTATTATCAAGCTCTTGAAATAAATTTGCCTGTTTCTGTATCTATTTTAACAAGCTCTTCATTTTTCATATACTCTGGCACCTGGATTTCTAAACCTGTTTCAGTAATAGCAGGTTTAGTGCGTGCTGTAGCAGAAGCACCTTTAATTGCAGGGTCACATTCGACTAATTTCTGTACTACCGTTGACGGAGGCTTTATTGCTACAATATGACCTTCCAGCAGCAATGCTATAATACCTTCCATTTCCTCTTTTAAAAATTTAAGCTGTTCAGAAATATTTTCAGTACTGAGTTCATACTGTTCGTAGTTTTCAATGTCCATAAAAGCATGAGTATCTCCTGCTGCATAGAGATACTGAACTTCACGCTTTTGAAAATCAGGTTCCTGGAAATGATCATCTCCATTACATGTTAAATCAATTTTCCCGTCTTTTATCAAGTTTTTTGCACGGATTTTAAATAACGTACTTCCACCACGGGCAGTTGGTGTATGTTTAGCAACACTTTGAACGATATGTGGTGTTCCATTAACCTCAATAACAGAACCTGATTTGACTCTATTAGCTGTAATCATAATTGCTTTCCTTAGGTATATCTACATCATTTACTTTTTAATATCAATTATTGATAAACCCAAAATATCGTCTCTCAGAATTTATTACAAGCATTTTAAATACCATTAATTCGGAAATTCTTAAAAGAAGTAAATCTCAGACAATTTAAAAATTCAGTTCTATAAATATCATATCTCATCAAACTGATAAAATTTAATAACTGATCACAAACTGAAACTATATATGATAAGAATTACACCTATAAATATTGCTATTTTCTAAATGCTTGGATATAATTGACTTACTCTTTTCCTTAAATAATGATTTAATTATGAATGCTATTATGAATAAAAAAACACTTATATTAATTGTAGATAAATCACCAGCTACACTTCAAAGAATAAAACACGCCTGCTTAGGAAAAGAATATGATTTCAAGAAAGTTTCAACCTATTCCAATACACTTAATTTTCTTAAAACTCAAAAACCCGATCTTATTCTTCTGGATACAATAAGATCTGAAATCGGTGCTCATGAGTTATGTAAATGTATAAAAAATGAAATAAAAACAAAAGATATACCAATTTTGTTTCTCACTGGAGAAGAGGATGATGAAACAATAGCTAGAAGTTTTGAAATGGGAGCTAGTGACTATATAACAAAATCATGCACTCCTATAGAACTTCGCACACGGGTTACAACTCATATTCAACTTAATTTATTAAAGAAGTCAACAATAATTGACAATCTTACAAATATATTTAATCACAAATATTTAAACCACCGCTTGGAGCAGGAAATCAATAAAGTATTGAGACATAATCTTTTTCTTTCAATTATTATGTTTGATATAGATTTATTTAAAATGATAAATGATGTTCATGGACATAAAGTTGGTGATGATGTACTTTCAACAGTAGCCAATGGAGTGAAAACTTGTTTACGAGAGGAAGATATTTTCGGTAGATATGGTAGCGATGAATTTCTGATTATACTACCACATACTGACTTAAAATCAGCTTGCGCTCTATGTGAAAGGATTGCTAAACATTTAAATAAAATATCTTTTTATAAAGAAAAAATAGAAATTACAATTAATGCTGGTATATATACTTGGCAGAATGATTTAAATGCTAATTCCATGGTTACAAAAGCAGATAAATTAAAAAATAAGGCAAAAAGTCGAGGTGGATGCCGGATTGAAGCCGAATAAAATGTCAATCCTGACTCGCCAAATAGCGAAGAATCATTAATAATTTCAATAGAGAAACTAAATATACATGAAACCAAAAGAATTAATTAAAAAATGGGTTGAAACTTTCAACAATGCGGATGCAGTCTCTCTTTCCGAATTCTATTCTGATAAGGCAATAAATCATCAAGTGTCAGAATCACCTGTAGAAGGCAAAAAAGCCATAAAAGAAATGTTTGAACGAGAATTTGCTAATGCAGATATGGTATGCATTATTGAAAATATATTTGAAGACGGCGAATGGGCTATTTTAGAATGGAAAGATCCATTAGGCCTCAGAGGTTGCGGTTTTTTCCACATAGAAAACAATAAAATCGTTTTTCAAAGAGGATACTGGGATAAATTATCTTTTTTACGAATGCATAATCTACCTATCCCAAATTAATAATATTATGACAAATAATATATCAACCGAGATGTGTCAAAAATGTGGTGCATGCTGTAAAAATCATCCCTATGTTGAATTATCTAGCAATGAAATCAAATTACTAGAGCAAATATCTGGATTAAATTCTGAAGCATTCATACACACAAAAGAAGAAAATAATAAAGAATACTTTTTGCAATTTCAAAAAAATGGAGATTGTTTTTTCTTAACTCAAAATAATGGTAATTATTCTTGCTGTGTGTACAAAGCAAGACCGGATATCTGCAAAAATTATCCATCAACTCCCGAGCAGTACAAAGTATGCAATGCACATTACAAAAAACTCCAAACAGATTCACCTGCATAATTACAAGTAGTCTTATAAACTCATATATTTAAACCTTCACTAATTAGGATAATCAAATTTTTAATTATGAATAAAATTCAAACAGAAGTAATTCATGAAACAATTTCATTCGTGAAGAAAGTTTTATCAGGTTCTGAAGGAGGTCATGATTGGTGGCATATTTATCGAGTTTGGAAGTTGTCAAAACATATTGCTAAAACTGAAAATGTTGATTTGTTTATTGTAGAACTTGGGGCGTTACTTCATGATATAGCAGATTCTAAATTTCATGAAGGAAATGAAAAAATTGGCCCTCAAAAAGCCGGAACATTTTTGAATTCACTTGGAGTCGATCGAAAAATTATAACACATATTGAAAATATTATTTCTCATATCTCTTTCAAAGGTGGTAATCATATTCAAAAATTTCAATCACTAGAATTGGATATCGTTCAGGATGCTGACAGATTAGATGCAATTGGCGCCATAGGGATTGCAAGGACTTTTAATTATGGTGGATATAAAAATAGAGAGCTTTATAATCCTGAAATTAAACCAAATTTGCGTATGAGTAAAGAGGAGTATAAAAACAGCAATGCTCCATCATTAAATCATTTTCATGAAAAACTTCTATTGCTTAAAGATAGAATGAACACTAAAACAGGGAAAAAAATAGCAATTCACAGACATTGTTTTATGAATCAGTTTCTTGACGAATTCTATAAAGAATGGAATGCTAGCATGTAATATTTTGCTAATAATAAGTACACACATCATTTTGTTTTCTGTTTATAAATATATCCATTATAGCTTCTGCATCTAAAATAAATAATTATCTCTCGCGATATAAAAATACTTTCATATCATTTTCCTTAAAGCATTTACATAAAAAAAGAGCTAAAATTATTTTAATGTAATTACTAATTCTTTAAAGTTTAAAAATAAAGATAACTCCACTTAAAAGAAGGAAATGAGATGAAAAACTTATCATTAGTAATAATAGGGGGTTTAATTTGTTGCTGTTCTTTTTTAAATGCACAAGAAGAAAACAATATAAATAATCAGGGAACCCAACCCGGGGGACAAGGATTCCAAAGCAGAAGAAATAATCAGGGAAATCAACCAGGGGGACAAAGACTCCAAGGCAGAAGAAATAGTCAGGGAAATCAACCCGGAGGACAAAGACTCCAAGGCAGAAGAAATAGTCAAGGAAATCAACCCGGAGGACAAAGACTCCAAGGCAGAAGAAATAGTCAAGGAAATCAACCCGGAGGACAAAGACTCCAAGGTAGAAGAAACAGTCAGGTAAATCAACCCGGAGGACAAAGATTCCAAGGCAGAAGAAATGGTCAGGGAAATCAACCCGGGGGACAAAGATTCCAAGGCAGAAGAAATGGTCAGGGAAATCAACCCGGGGGACAAAGACTCCAAGGTAGAAGAAATAGTCAGGGGAACCAATCGGGAGGGCAAAGAGTTCGCGACGGCAGAAATGGTCAGAGAACTCAACCTAGACAACAAAGAAGAAGTAATGGTAATTCCAGAGGTCGCAGTCAAGCGAGTAATATGCAGAGAGGTGGAAGTAGTGGAGTTCAAAGAGGCGGTAGAGGACGTAGATAATATAGATTATTTCAAATATTCGTTTAAATTGTATTATTTACACACTTATTATTCAGCAAATGTTAAAATATCAGTTCCTTCCTGATAGACCTGTAGATTTACTATGTTAGATTAGTTATTAACAACTACAATGAATTTATTAATACTAATTGAGAATATTGAATATTATGGATGGAAAAAAAAGAGCAAACATACAACCTGGTATTGAAGTTAAAATAGTTTTAAAGAAAGACCAAAGAAGTGGAATACTAACAGAAGGTATTGTCAAGGATATTTTAACAAAATCTCCTTCTCATCCACACGGAATAAAAGTTAGATTGACATCAGGAGATGTAGGACGTGTCAAAGAGATAAGCGAATGAAACTCTACATTGATGGTGACGCTTTTCCAAATATGCTTAAACCTATTTTATTTCGTGCAGTAGAACGAATTAAATTAACAACAATTGTAGTATCCAACAAACGTATTAATATAGGTGAATCAAAATATATAACTTATATTATTGTTGATTCAGGTCCTGATGAAGCAGATAACAGCATTGTTGAACTAGTTAAGGAAAATGACCTGGTCATTACAGCTGATATACCACTGGCTGATCGTGTAATAACAAAAAAAGCGCATGCTATTAATCACCATGGTAAATATTACACAGCTGCTAACATCAAAAATTATCTGGCAATGCGTAATCTAATGCAGGAACTTCGTGATAACGGAGAAGCTACTAAAGGTCCTGCACCTTTCAACCAAAAAGATGCACATGAATTTGCCAATCAATTTAATAAATTTTTAACAAAACAAAAACTAAATTAAAAATTAAAGAAAAATATCATATAGGAACCGTTTATCATTAACTTTACCCCATATGATAACTGGAAAAATTAATAATGAAATTATGTTTAAAAGAATTTACTAAAGATGATTATCAAACATTAATAGGCTGGATTGAATCCCCTAAATTCCTGCTACAATGGGGAGGAACAATTTTCCGATACCCTTTAACTGTAGAGCAACTGGCGCATTACAATAATAACACATATCAAAATTCTCCTATTTGCAAAATCTATTCTGTTCTTGAAAAAGATACAAATAATCATATTGGTCATATTGAACTTAATAATATTGATTTTACAAATAAATCAGCAAGAATATGCCGGGTTCTTATTGGAGATAAAAATACAAAAGGTAAAGGATACGGCAAAGAAATTGTCCAGACGATAATTAAAATTGGTTTTGAAGACCTGAAACTTCATAGAATAGATCTGAATGTATTCGATTTTAATACATCTGCAGTAAAATGTTATGAATCCGTCGGCTTTATACATGAAGGAATGGCAAGAGAAGCGCGGATAATGGACAATGAATATTGGAATATAATTCAGATGAGTATGCTGGAAACTGAATATAGAGATAAGTATAGTAAATAATTTACTGTTAGATAGTATTTATAATTTTATTGGAGATATGTAATGACTGTTTGCGGAATTGAAATGTCAGGTTCTGAGGCTAGACTTGTTATTCTTGAAGGTAAAAAAACATCATTTAAACATATTGATATCGAGCCAAGAAAAATAAAGCTCATAAATGATGAAATTCCAGACGAAGTAAAAGAATTTCGTAATGCAATATTTACTTTTTTAAAAAAAAACAAGATTTCACTTGTCACAATAAAAAAGCGTGGGAAAAAAGGAGATTATTCAGGAGGCCCTGTCGGATTCAAATTAGAGGGGATCGTCCAATTATATGAAGAGTGCCAAGTTATTTTGACCTCACCTCAAACAATCTCTGCAGCACAGAAAAAATATTCACCAGCTAAACCTGAAAATTTAAGAAAGTATCAATATACAGCATTTGAAACAGCATTTAGCGTATTAACATAGTAATGAGAATAAATCTTATGGATAAAAAAGTTGCAGTTATAACAGGCGCCAGCAAAGGAGTAGGGAAGAATATTGCCTTATATCTGGCTAAAAAAGGATATATTACTTTACTGATTTCAAGATCTGAAAGCAATCTAAATAAATTATTCACTCTGATAAATAATGAAGGTGGATATGCTAAATATTATCCCTTAGATATATCAAATAATAAAGATGTAGCAATAACCATAAAAAATATCATTAAAGAGTTTAAAAAAATAGATCTATTATTTAACAGTGCAGGTGTACTGCACAAAGGTCTACTTGAAACCAGTAAAGACAATATAGATAAAATGATCCGCATTAATCTACTTGGTACTATCTACATAACAAATAAAATTGCCCAGCATATGAAGGATAACAAAAAAGGCTATATAATCAATATGTCGTCTATGAGCGGAAAAATAGCATACCCTATGTTTGGTTCTTATGCCGCATCTAAGTTTGGGGTCTCCGGTTATAATGAAGCTCTTTTTAAAGAATTGACAGAATATGGGGTTAAAGTAACAGCCATTTGTCCTGCATTAATTGCAACTGATATGACAGAGAATTTTTTTGATAAGGATTCACTTAGCAAAATGATAAATATTGAGAATATTGTTAAAACTGTAGATTACCTTCTATCCCTGGACTCTACTGCAGTAATAAAAGAAATAGCTATTAACGGAACATATTAACCGTACTAATTGTTTTTATAATATAAATAAAGCAAGGAATCTATACTATAAATATTATTATTGTTCACTCCATTCATTCAGCTTTGCCTCTATAAAGTTGACAATAATTGAATGACGTTCCTTCTTTTCAATGTCTGTGTTTATTGGATTTCCAAATTCTAAATATACATCTCTTTTTCTGTAAATACGTCCAAAATCCTTGGAGATTCTGCCATTACTCCAAAAGTCTGTTTTCAGTGCAATCGGAATAACAGATACACCGGCTTTTTGTGCAAGCTTATCTCCTATTGAACCGAATTCTCCAACAATAAAATCACCTCGGGTACTTTGTGGAAAAACTATTATAGAACGGCCTTTCTTTAAAAGAATTCTACCTCCTGACATTACTGACTTAAAATCTTTTTTGGGATCAGTTCTTGTTACAGAGATAGGATTAGTAGCTTTCATTACACCTCCGAAAAAAAAGTGTTTTATCAAGCTTTCTTTTACTACAAAACTAACAGGTTTAAATGGGATTATAAGACCAGGCAGGATAAAAGTTTCTAGTATACTCATATGGTTTCCGATGAATACTACAGGCCCTTCTACTTTTTTGAGATTTTCAAGTCCTTTAATATGAATCTTAGCACCGCAGTTTTCTAAGAGTTTAAATGTCTTATCAGAAGTTCTGCAATACTCAGCATTATCAAATTTTCCCTGTTTTACAAATTTATTTGCTTTTAATATTATCAGAAAAAATTTCAAATAAAAGTAAAACCTTGTTTTTAAGACTAGTATATCCCAGAAGCATCTTTTCTTATTTTCAGCTGTATCATAATAAACTTTTTCAAATATCATTTAATTTTATTTTTCTTAAGTTTTGATAGATAATATTATTCTTTTTTTCAATATATATTCTATCTTATATATAATTCTTAACTATAATATATAACCGTTTTAAAATTAAACTATTATATTATTTTAAACTAGAGAATTACTTTAATTAAAAGGATGTATCTTCTAATTTATGTAAACTGGCTAATGCTATTGATACGGGTTCAAAAAAGCTCAATAAAGCCAGAAAGGCAATAAATAATGAACATTAATTATCAAAACAGTTATGAGACAATGAGCCAGGAAGGGGCTGATTTCATTAGAACTTTTGTTAACTCAAATCCAGAAGCTCTGATTTGTTTTGCTACAGGGTCAAGTCCAAAACGAATATATGAAATACTGGCTTATGATCCAGTTATCACCGAGAGCAATATCCGTGCAGTTATGCTTGATGAGTGGATTGGCATTGACACACTGCACCCAAGTACATGTCGCTATTTTGCAGAGCAGCACATTTTTAAACAGTGGAATATACCTGAAAAAAAAAGATTCTGCTTTAATGCTTCTGCAGTTAATGCTGAAAAAGAGTGCCGTCGCATGGCTTCAATATTAAAAAATGAGAGCCCTATTGATTTATGCATTTTGGGATTGGGTAGTAATGGGCATCTAGGTTTAAATGAGCCGTCTGATATATTATTTCCTCATGCACATGTTACACACTTGGATGCAAAATCTCAAACACATTCTATGCTTGCTGATGAAGGTATAACTCTTTCTCAGGGGATAACTTTCGGAATGACTGATATTAACTGTTCTCAAGAAATTCTTATGCTAGTATGCGGTAAAGATAAAAAGGAGATTGCTAGTGCATTCATAAAGCCTGATATCAGCACTCATCTTCCAGCTAGTTTTCTGCATCTTCATCCTAAGGTATTCTGTATTATAGATAAATCTATATTAAAATAATAGACAGAAATATATAATTTATATCCTTTATGCCATCTTGAATAATAATGAAAATAAAAGAAGCAAATAAAAACGACATTAGAACTCTCTCAAACCTTATTCACAATTCGTTTCTTGACGTAGCCAAGAAATTTGGACTTACCAAAGATAATTGTCCTACTCATCCATCCAACTGTACAGACAACTGGATACAAACTGATTTATTAGCAGGAAAACGATATTTTATACTTGAAGCAAACTATCATGTAGGTTGTATAGCATTTGAAAGAGCAAATGAGAATCTTTATTATATCGAACGATTGGCGGTTTTACCCCAGGAAAGAAATAAGGGTTATGGAAAAATTTTAGTACATTATATTATTGAAAAAGTGAGAGACCTCTCAGGCAATAAAATCAGTATTGGAATCATTGATAAGCATAGTGTATTAAAGAACTGGTATAAGGAAATTGGATTTAAAATCACAAAATCTAAACAACATACAAAACTGCCCTTTACTGTAACTTTTATGGAATATAAATTATAGTTAAAGTTTTCATTATAAGTTATGATAATAAACCAGTAAAATTTAAGCATAAAAATTGCAGAAAATATTTGCCAGTTATACAAATAAATAGTATATTTAAAATTTTTAGATTATTAGGTTTAGATTTTATTTAATACTGAAAGTAAATAATTATGTCAACTTATTTCTTTGTTCCAGGTTATGGTCGTACAGAAAAAGATTGGGATCGTTTCCGCAGCATATTACAGTCACATGGTCATAAGACATATTCAATTACTCTTTCAAAACCTAGAAAATCAAGTCTAACAAAACATATCGCCGAAGTTTACAAACAAATTATAGATGAAGATTTTAATAACGTTATACTTGTAGGTCACAGTTATTCAGGTTTTGTAATCACAGGTGTAGCTGACAAAATCCCTGAAAGAATAAACAAACTAATATTTATAGATACTCTGATCCCTGAAGATGGTAAATCAATTATGGATTTTTTCCGTGCTGCAAAAACTAAACTTTTAAAGTTTGGAGTAATTCCATTTAAACCATTGAGTGAACCGCTTAAGTTTGATACTCTTAAATTTAACGAAATAGATAAAACTTATATACGCTGTAGCAAGAGCCAGTTTCTAAAAATGTTAGATTTTATTCCCGACTATTTCAAGATGAATAAAGTTGACAAATGCTGGAAATACTTTGAACTAAACTCAGGACACTTCTGTATGAACGATAGCCCAAATGAACTTGCAGATATAATCCTGCAAGTGAATTAACTCAAGAATCAAATTCAATGAGAGAACTTGAAACTATCGAAGAATTTGTAAAATACTTAAAAATAGGTCAATCCTGGAACGATATCGCTGTACAGGGATTAGACCTTACTGCATACAATGATCAATTACTAAGCTGTGATTTTAGAGGCAGTATTTTTTTAGGTTGTACTATATCCGATGAAGTTATTTTGAAAATCATACATACCGGTGGATTGCATTTCCCTAAAATAAAAGGTTTACCTTATAAAACATTCAGTAACTGTCTATATACATTTGAAACACTTTTTGACAATTTCGATCCAAAAAACCCTGATTCGTATGAACTAACAACTGACTGCAGAATATATCGTCATTTTCTAAATACTGGAAAAGGAAAACCTGATTCAGTTCTTGAAAGTTTAGCGAGAAGACTACATGATCACTCTATAACTGAAGCCTTAAATAATTTTATAGAACAGACAAATTCTATTCATAAAGTGGTAGGGATAATGGGCGGACATATTATTAACAGAAACTGTCAGGATTATCAAAAAGCCGCCCTGATTGCCAGGGAACTTGCCCGTAACGGTTATCTAATGGTCTCAGGCGGAGGCCCAGGTGCTATGGAAGCAACACATCTTGGAGTATGGCTGGCAGGCTATAATGATAATGATTTATCAGATGCAATCAGTATTCTATCAGATGCACCTGTTTATAGTAACAAATACTGGTTGAGTAAAGCTTTTGAAGTAATTGATAAATATCCGCCTAAGAAATTCAATAATAAACTATTGGAAAGTGTAGGTATTCCTACCTGGTTTTACGGTCATGAACCCCCTACCCCGTTTGCATCTAAAATAGCTAAATATTTTGCAAACAGCATACGTGAGGCAGGACTGCTTGCTATTGCTTTAGGTGGAGTGATATTTGCACACGGAACAGCTGGGACTATACAGGAAATATTCCAGGATTCCTGTCAAAATCACTATATGAATTTTGGAATTGCAAGTCCAATGATTTTTCTTAATTCTGAATTCTGGACAAAAGAAAAGCCAGTATACCCATTATTACGTAAGTTGGCTGAAGGACATGAATATAAAAAATATATTTCATTGGATGATGAAGTAGATTCTATTGTTGATAAAATAAAAACTTTTAAATAAAAAATAATATTGAACCTTAAATTAAAATTGAATGGTTGGTGTCTGATGGCAGTTATATTTATGCAGTAGTTGATACATCACAGATATTTATTTTATTCACTCACTATCGTTCTTTATTTTTCTTTTTAATATTAATTAAATCACTAATTATTCTTTTCCTATCCCTGATTTAACCCATTTGACTATGAAAAATTGGATACTGGGAACTTTAAAATAACAGACTAACCAACGCGTGAGAAATGCACCTACCACAGTAATAGGAACCGCTATTATAATTATATCAGTCACGGCATCTCTAGCTACTTGGCTCAGTAAAACACTCAACACACAACCCCATAATGCCGATATTTCAGTATACATATTTTTCATGGTCTTATCAAATTTACGTGTCTGTAATATATTACAGATGATACCTCCGCCGGATGTAGTTACCATTGCCAGAATAGGGCCCCAGAGAATAAGTGGATAAGCATTTACTTCCAATGCAGCAATAACGCCAAAAACAACAAAGGCAGCTAGTCCTATAGAATCAATGATATCATAGATGTATTTTAAATAGAGTCGCTGAATACCAATACATGTTGAGTGAAAAAATTGAAACATATAGTGATTCCTATCAATGCTAAATATATATCGATATATATTGGAAACAGTAAATACGATTAATGTAATTATAAGAATGGTATAGATATAAACAGGCTGATGTATGAAAAAAAGCGGATATGTTCCAGTTAGAATACCGCGAAGAGCACCTCCTCCAACTGTATATATTGAAACAAATATCAATGTACCTATCAGACTTTGTTTAGCCTGCATGACCATTCTTAATGCACAAATACAATATGCAACAGTCCCTGCCAGAACAATATAGAAATACCACCATGTATTTACTGTAAGATTAAGTATTACGGGCATTAGGTAAGTTTTTACTATATTTTCATACTTTCCATCACTTTTTAAGGAATTTATGGCAAGGTTTATCTTTTCTAAATCTTTAATACTTGAAGTTTTTTTACTGAGCATATAACAAACATTATGGGCTTCAAATTTGGGGTAATAGAGACAGACAAGCTCATCCAGCCAGTTATTAATACCTACAATAGAAGCGCTGGCAGTTCTGTCAACAAATACTGCAGTT
Source organism: Victivallales bacterium (assembly GCA_036011305.1). Classification (GTDB taxonomy): domain Bacteria; phylum Verrucomicrobiota; class Lentisphaeria; order Victivallales; family GWF2-38-69; genus DASCNA01. The sequence goes on along the minus strand of DASCNA010000270.1, from coordinate 8,078 downwards.
ACACGGTTGTTTTTCAGGTTTCTTAAATTTATAAAATCACAACGTGCAGCTTTTATATATTTTGAATTATTAGGATTTGCTATAAAATTATTAATTTCCTCACTTGTATAGATATTCCCTTTTGTAATTCCAATTTTTAAATTATTCTTCTTTATCCAACTTAAAAAAGATTCTGCGGTTTTGAATTTACTATTCTCTGCTGTGCCCTTTCTTGTATAAATTACAGTACATTCTTTTCTTATAGGGTTGCTGATTCTAAATTCTTTTAATCGTTCCGAACTTTGTAATCCGGAAAGCATCACATCAATTTTTCCCTCTTTTAACATTTTTAATTGAGTATCCCAAGGTTCTTCTATAAATTTAAAATTGAAATTAGCTTTTCTTGTAATAGCTTTACTAAGTTCAATGTCCATTCCTGTTAATGTGCTGACGCCTAAAATGTTCTTCTTATAAGTAAAAGGGTATTGATCATACCAACCTATTCTCAGAGTTCCGGTAGATTGTATTTTTTTAGAATTATCAGAAGCAAACACATTGAAAACTATGAATAAAAAAATAAAAAAAAGAGCCAAAAGTTTTTTCATAACATCCTCCTGATATCTAAGAAACAAAGTATAAGCTAGAATTCATTATATCTTGAATAATAAAACATCAAAGAGAGTCTGCAAAGAAAAATACCATCCCCATAAATCTAACAACTTAAATGAAATAAAGGCAAGTTAAGAAATTCACTGTCATTTATATAATTCGTATATTATGTTATAATAGAAAGTTTAATTGGATCTGCATAGTGTTCTGCTTCTTTGTTTTAAATTATAATGCATCAAAGTAGTGATAAACTAAATAATATATAACTTTTAGGTCAAACCTATGAAAATTTTGCTGGTTAACTCCAATAACGATGTAATCCATTTAAGCCATTCTAGTAATTTTATCACTCCTCCAATAGGTTTATCATTTATATCTTACCCATTGAAGAAACTTGGATATAATGTTGATTTTTTTGATGGTTCAATATCAAAAAATCCTAATATAGATTTTAATCAGAAACTTGATAATTCTTCTCCAGATCTTGTAGGCTTTTCTATAAGGAATACAGATAATCAATCTATGCTCAATCCTTATACATCTCTACCTGACATAAATAAAATGGTAACTAATGTAGTAAATAGAAATATAATTTCTGTTTTAGGCGGAGCCGGTTACAGTGTATTTCCGAAAAAAATACTAAACAATATGAATGCTGACTATGGTATATGCGATCAAGGTGAAAATAGTCTCCCTGAACTTGTAAAAGTTATATGCAATGGAACAAATTTATTTGATAATATACCTGGTTTATATTATAGGAGAGGCAATAAAATTGTATCAAATCTTCCAGACAATTCAGGCTATAAAAACTTAAAACCTGATTATGAATTATTTAACTTCAATGATTATAAAACAAAATATTGGTCCGCTTCAATAGTTATAAAAACAGGATGTCCATTTAACTGTAGTTTTTGTGATACACCTAGACTGTCTAATAAGTTTATTTCTAGAGATCATGAAGAAATAATTGAAGAAATAAAATTTTTAAAAAAAGTAAAAAATATTAAATCATTTTATCTTATAGACAATTGCTTTACTTCTCCGATAGATTATGCGAAGGAGCTATTATATAAAATAATTAAAGCTGATATTAATATTAATATATTCGCCCAAATATCTTCTCGTAAAAACTGTTTTGATAATGAACTCTTTGAACTATACAATAAAGCCGGAGGCAGTTCAACTATTATTGGAGCTGACAGCTTTTCTGAAACAATGCTATCTAATTACAATAATAGAAATAATACAAACAATATATATAAATGTGCAAAACTTGCTGAAAAATATAAAGTTTGGGCAGATTTCTGTTGGTTGGTTGGTGGCCCGGGTGAAAATATTAATACTATAAAAGAATCAATCAATTTTGTAAAAAAAATTAAATATCATAACTTATTAACAATGTATGGTATAAGAATTTTACCAGGAAGTCCAATGCGACAAACAGCTATAAATGAAGGTATTATTTCAAAGAAAACAGACTTACTTCCAGCTACTTTTTATTTTTCAAAATTAATTTCGCCTAATTATGCAAGGAAATATATAGAAAATAATCTTAGCATCACAAATAACTAAAATATAAGAAAAATAATGAATAATATAACAATACGTGAAGTTAAAAAATCTGATTTAGACAGATGTTATGAAATTGAAATCACTTCTTATGAAGGAGATGAAGCAGCAGATAGAAGCAAAATCATTAAAAGGATTAATACATATCCTAAAGGTTTTATTGTGTTAGAAGTTGATGATGCAATTGCAGGATTCATCAACTGCGGAGCAACTGATAAAATAGAACTGTCTGATGAAGACTTTAAAGAGTTGATAGGACACGATCCTAACGGTAAGCATATTGTTATTATGTCTGTAGTAGTACATCCTGATTATCAGGGCAAAGGTTATGCTGGTATGTTAATGAACCATTTCATAAATAAAATGATAAAGTTGGACAAAACATCAATATATCTCATATGCCAGACAAGATTGATAAAAATGTACGAAAAATACGGTTTTGAATATATAGTGGTATCGAATTCTGACCACGGCGGATTAAGTTGGCATGAAATGGTACTGAAACTTAAATGAAAAATAGAAATTTCTAAAACATAAATTATGTATTCTCAATTTTTTAAGTAAATATCTGTTTTCTAAAGCATAATGAATAGGTATATTAATCTATTTATTAAAAAACAGGAGAATATAAATGTTAAATTTTTCTTATTACAATCCGGTCAATATAGTGTTTGGAAAAGATACTATATCAAAACTTCCTGAACTCATACCAAATAACTTTAGAACTTTGATACTGTACGGTGGAGGTTCAATTAAAAAAAATAATGTTTATGATCAGGTTATGCTGGCTTTAAACGGCTATGATATATATGAATTTTCCGGGATAGAACCTAATCCTTCTTATGAAACATGTATGGAAGCAGTTAAGTTAGTAAAAGAGAAAAATATTAACTTTTTACTCTCTGTAGGTGGCGGTTCAGTATTAGATGCCACTAAATTTATTGCTGCTGCTGCCAAATTTGATGATGGAGATCCCTGGAAAATGTTAAGTGAAGCTGCTGAAATTAAATCAGTTCTGCCGCTAGGCTCTGTAATAACTTTGCCAGCAACAGGATCGGAAATGAACAGCAACGCTGTCCTTTCAAGAAAATTGACAGCTGAAAAATTGGCTTTAAAAAACCCTATGGTTTTTCCTCAATTTTCAATAATTGATCCTCAGACAACATATTCTCTGCCTAAGCGCCAGATTATTAACGGCATTGTTGATACTTATATCCATGTTACAGAACAATATATTACATACGATCTTAAATCTCTTCTTCAGGACAGACAGGCTGAAGCCATACTATTAACTTTACGAGAAATAGCTCAAGATGTGATTAATAAACCTGATGACTACGACACCAGAGCCAATTTTTTCTGGTGTGCCAGTCAGGCATTAAACGGTTTGATCTGCTGTGGAGTGATTTTTGATGGAACCACTCATAAAATAGGACATGAATTAACTGCATTTTATGGTATGGATCATGCTCAATCAATAGCAGTTGTGTTACCTAGAGTTTGGCAAAATCAGAAATCATCTAAAAAAGATAAGCTTCTTCAATACGGTAGAAGAGTTCTGGGGATTAATGAAAATAATGAATGTAAAGCTATTGATCAGATCATTAACGAAACAGAACTTTTTTTTAATTCGCTAGGAATGAAAACCAAACTGTCTGATCACAAAATAGATTCCAGAGAGGCTGCTGAAAAAATCTGCAACCGTTTTACTGAACGTGGATCATTGCTGGGCGAAAAACAGCTGGTAACACCTAATGATGTAAAGGAAATTCTTTTACACAGTTGATACGCACTTAAGCTGTATATACATGATCGTATTTAGCTGTGTAAATACACTTCAGACAAAAAAACACAATATGGATTTTCTACAGTTATGTCATAATAATGATGTACAAATTCAGCTATATTATTAAACTCTCTTTTAGCAAGTTTTTTAATGATATCTAAATCTGTCATCTCATTTGCCATAAATTCATCTATCGCTGTTAAATCTTACATTACACATTTATATCAGATACACCTTTGCTGCCATAAGTATAGATTTCAACATCTGCCTCCTCATCACTACTTGATGGAAATTCCTGCTTTTCAAAAACTGCCTGAATTGCCAAGGTTGCTTTATTCCTTATGAGTATTTTAAATTATATTCCTGTTAATTTTATTAGCAGCTAAGTTTAACTTTTTACTTCTATTGTTTAAATAATAACTTATTATGTCAAATTTATGTAAAAGCATAAAATAATCATAGTCATTCTTTGCAGCCATAATAACTTATAGAAGAACAAAATAAACAGTTAATGTAAAATTTGATACTAATTTGATGTTTACAATTAATTGGGGTTATTAAGAAAAATATAAAAGGAGTAGGAAAATGAAATTAAGAAGTAAAATATTAAGTGCTATAACTGGTGCAGGATTATTGGTAGGCGGATTAAATTTAATGGCTGATTCAACAGCAACACCTCCATCAGCACCATTGACAAATAGTGGTAAATCTGTTGCTCAAATTGATATCGCCGCCCCTAACGGGGGAGTTATTAAATATGAATCTCCATTAGGAAGTAAAGTAAAAAAAGGACAAACTGTATTAAAACTGGATAATACTCCCTATGTAGCACAAATGGATATCGATAAAGCAAAACTCCTAAATGACATACAGATATATGACAGAAATGAACAAATTAGCAAATACTCCAGAGGAGGAGTAATAGCAGAACAGGATTTAGAAACATCTAAATATACTGTAATTGAAGATCAATCTACTGTTAAACTTGATAAGTCTTCAGTTGATCAATGCAATGTTAAAGCACCTTTTGACGGAACAGTGACAAATGTTGTCAACTACGACGGCAGCGGTGTAGGAAGCGGTAATGAAATAATGGATGTAACAGCTACTTAAAGGAATTTATATATGAAACTTTTAAAAAATTTAGCAAATAAAGGTCATAAAATCAATGTGTATCTGGGAAGCATGAATTATTTGAAACTATATAATTTATTCAAATAGTTTAACATTTCAGGTTATATTAATCTCCTTCAATAATTTAATTTATTGAAGGTTTTTTTATGAAAAATTCTGCAAATCAGTATTCACATATATATCAAGCGTTTCTTGCATAAATTAAGTTTAAATCTTTTATAAACATTCTTATATAGAATAACATCTAAAATATCTATTTTAAGCAATACTAGATTTGTTTGTTACAATAAAATGTACATGTGTGCTCAATAGAATTATATCGAAATAAAACACGATTAATTATGGAGTGAATAATCCATATTCCTCCTAACATAAGAGGCACAAATTAAAATTTCAAATAAGGTTAAAATATTATGAGTTCAGTAAAACATTACCCGAAAGGGGTAATATCATTATCAATGATTGAATGCTTTGAAAGATTTGGGTTTTATGCAACCCAGGGCATATTAGTTCTTTATGCGGCTGCCAGCCTAACAAAAGGTGGACTTGATTGGTCCAATGCGGAGGCTTTAAGGTTGACAGGTATCTTCAGTGCAGTTGTCTATGCTACACCGGTTGTCGGCGGCTGGGTTGCAGATAAATTTATAGGTAGAAAAAACGGTATGCTGTTAGGTAACATACTGTTATTTACGGGATATCTTTTTATGATGCAAAGAGGTACAGCATCTCTATATATAGCATTAATAATTCTTGCCATAGGGACAGGTTTTCTCAAACCTACAATTTCAGCAATGGTAGGTGAATTCTATGATGCCAAAGAAGATTCTAATCGTGATGCGGGTTTTGCAATTTTTTATATGTCAATAAATATCGGTGGTTTTTTCGGACCGTTTGTAGCCGGTTTCCTAGTCCAGAGAATGGGGTATTCTTATGCTTTCGGCTCATCAGCTGTAGGTATGGCAATTGCTCTGGCAAATACATTCATTTCATACGGAACTACATTAAAAGGTGTAGGAAAACTTGAAAGGAAATCTAAAGATAAAAACATTGAAAAAATCAAGTGGACTTTTGATGAGAAGAAAAGAGTATGGGTTTATATTGCAATCTGTGTTTCAAATATTCTATGGAATATATTTTATACTCTTCCATACGGGCTTTTAAACCTCTGGGCAGAGGGAAATATTAACAGGCATGTAGGTGGATGGCAAATACCAACTGCATGGTTTTATGCAAGTTATGCCATAATGATAGTTATTTTTTCTCCTGTTATAGCAAAAATATATAAAAAAATTGATGATAAAAAGAAAGATTTTACCTTAAGCTATAAACTTGCTGTAGCTTATCTTCTTCTTGCCATAGGCTGCACTATCCTCATGCCATTGGTTATTCATATTGCACATAATATTCATTATATCGGCAGCATGAGTTATCTGATAGCATTTTATGTGCTATTTTCCTTCAGTGAACTGCTTACTGTTCCTGTACTTTTATCTGCAGCTACTAAGTTTGCACCTAAAGGTTTTTCAGCAACTCTGGTATCGTTAAATATGCTGATATCATGGTCCATTGGGGGCTACCTCGGTGGTGAAGTAAGTGCAATGACTCAAACTTTTGATCCAACAGTTATTTTTATTGCAATGATAGCTGCTTGTATTGTATTCTTTTTTGGACACATTATAACAAATCGATTCGTTGAAAGAAACTGTAACAATATGCTTTAAACCAACTGAAGGAACTAAAAAAAGAGCCCTAAATTAGGAGCTCTTTTTTATTACTATAATATTTAAATATTAAAGCTTAAATATTTGCTGTTTTGATAAATTTGTAGCCTTAGAAATGATTGATGAATCTACATTTAAATTTTTTAAGTTTTTTACTATTTGAATCCAGCTTACTTCATTATCCTTGGTTTCACTTATCTCTTTAATTAAATTGACAGTACAGTCTTTATTTTGAAATACTTTTCTACTTCTAGTTACTGATACACTCTTTTCATGACCATTTTTAGCAATGATTCTGTGTACTTCAGTATTTATATTTGAATCAGAACTGTATAATTCTTCAAAAGAAATTTTATTTATATTGTCTGATTTGAAAAGAAGTTTAGCAAACTCAGAAGGTTTTAAATTTAATAAATACGAGATAGGATAACCTGTTATTCTCTCTATTGATTTATTCATATAAATATATTTTTTATTTTTTATATCCATTAGTATTAAGCCGGTAGTCATTGCATCCACATTGATTTCTAGTAGTTCCCTAATCCTTTCCTCTCTTTTACGATTACTAATATCTATTTGGACAACAACAATTCCTTGAATTTTATTATATGCATCAAATATTGGATACTTGGAAATCAGGCCCCATTTTTTTTTCTTTGAGCCAAATATATATGTTTCTTTATTTATAATTGATTTACCTGATAACAGCACTTTCCTGTCTTCTTCTTCATTCAATTTTGCTTCCTTTTGCGAGAAGAAATCAATGTCTTTTTTTCCAATAACAAGGTAATTCCTGTTTAGAGATAAATTTTTTAAAAAACCTTTATTGGCAAGTATATATTTCATATTTATATCTTTTACATAAAAGATAAAATCTATTGAATCAGTTAAACCTCTTATTACATTATCAGCATTAAAAAGTTTATTTCTAAGATTATTAATTCTGTTAAAAATAGTGTCAAATTCATTATCATTATAGAAAGTACTGTTATTCAGAGATTTTATTACAGGAAACACTTCTTCAGAAAAACTTCTCTCAGATATTAGTATTTCTTCCGGAAGATCTGATATTTTATTTACAGGTAAATTCAGAACCCTGGCAATTGCTCTTATATGAATTTCTTTTGGTTTTCTTTTATTTTTTTTCCATCCCCAAAGTGTAGTTCTTCCTATTCCCATCTGTTGACATAGTTCATTATATGTCATTTTTTTCTGTCTGATGTATATATCAAGTTTATCAAAAAATAACTCCATCTTTACTCCCGCTTAAGCGCTAG
>DASCNA010000269.1:0-13147 GCA_036011305.1 Victivallales bacterium | reverse complement strand
AAAAATATCTGGAAGATGTATTCAGGCGACTCCAAGGACATCCGCATCAAAATTTAAGAGAACTTTTGCCGGATAGATGGACTCAAGAAAAAACTGTAAAAAAATAAAATTCAATATGTACTCAAATTTACGCTTACTTACATACTGGAAAAGCGGTTCTGTTATATCAGTCAACATCATCATACACCTCCTGTTTCTCAGGAATCATCACAAACAGTTCAACATTAATCTTGCTTAAATCCTCTTTATTACAGACAATAACCATACTTTTTTCTTTCATAACTGACTGCCACAATTCATCATCTTCTGAAAATCCTATCTGAAAATAACATCTTCCCTGAGATTGAGGAAGCTGAAAACTTTCATCGAAATAGGCTGTCAGTTTCAATCCCGGAATTGCACTGCCTTTTGATGTCTCAGGCGACATAAGTTTAAAACTTGTTCCCTTTTCTACCGTTTTCATTATTTCTCTTGCTGATTTACGTGCAGAAACGGAAAGTATATACTCGACTCCGTTGGTAATCTGTTCATCTGTAAGCGCAATACTCAATCTGTCTTCCGTTTCATTCAGTTCAAATGCAGATCTGATATAAGGAGTCAGCTTATAGAAGAATTTGATTTTATTATCAAGATATGTATTCAATTCTTTGAAAGAATTGAATAGATCATCATGATTATAATCGGATATTTTAAAAATATTTTCATCAGCCGTTAAACCGCACAATTCCCCGTACATGGTTCTTAATTCAAGATAAATCTCAAATGGAGTCAATTTAGGCATAAGTACAAGCTGAGAAAGTTTTGCATAGTGTTTATTCAGAAGCATAAGTTTACTGATCGGTTTTACGATTTTTCCACTTTTACCGTAAAATATTGGACTTGTTGCCAGCTTAGTCATATGCTCGCTAGCTGAGAGTTTTACTTTATTAACAATGTCATTAATCATTTTCAGTAAAATCTCTGACCCGTCAACAGTTACACAGGGAGGGATATAAAATTCATCTTCATTAATGCTTCTGTCTCTTCCGCTTTTTCTAAGCTTTAAAATATGAATCAGTTCATAGTTATCAACTTTGCTCTTATTGACAAAGAAAGAAGCGTTTATCTTTCTTGTCTGTATATCTTTCTGATTTTCTCCGGTATTTTCATCATTGAATTTTATTTCTGATAACTCATATACTCTTGAGAGGCTGACTGATTCATTTTCTTCGTTTAACGGACTGTATGTGTTTGCCTTTTCTGACTCCCATAACGGAATTCCCAGATATATATCGACAGGCTGCGTTTCATTTTCCATTAGGTCTTTTATATCAAGACTGTTTAGAATAGTGTTCTCTTCAATATCAATATACAGACCGCAAGGCATTATCAGCTTTAACTCATCATATTTAAGCTGACCGAGTTATAGCATTTCTTTAGATATTTTGCTTTTAATTATTCCTGAAGAATAATTAAACATATATCTATTGGATATATTAAATCCATCAATTATGCTCTTTTGTGTAACCTGCATGTGATGAGGCTGCAGAAACAACCCTTCATGCCAGTTTACGTTATTTTTTAAATACATCTTTAAATTCCCTTTTTCTATAGCAGCAATTAATTAATCCACATATGTCAAACCTGTTGTATCAACAACGAAATTACCATTTCTACTTGACCAGAAATTCAAGTCCCAGTAATACGGCATAGGTATTATCAGCTTCCAGTTGATACTGTTGGCAACAGTAGGCGGAAGATCTGCTGCAATCAGAAGATAATCATCTCCGTTAACATCCCACAGATCCCATACAGGACTGTTACTCGGTATTACTTCAGCAGCAGGTCTGCCAGGATAAAACAGCAGTGTACGCTTTGACAGTTTATTTCTGATCTTACTGTCAAGAGACCAATATTGTGATGCCTGCATATTAGAATAATATCCTATCTGATCCTGCTTTATTCCGGCGACATCCACCTGCACTGTATCTCCCTTCAGTGTATTACTTAATGTAACGGAGAGCTGCTGATCGTTACTACTGACACATCCTGTCAAAGCCAGTAAACTTACTCCTGTTACTACCAATAAAAATGTTTTTAAAACTTTGTTCATTTTACTTCTTTCATTTGTTATATTTTTATATTAAATATTTATCTAAACTCGTTATTTAAAATTCGTAATTTTTCAACCTGCACTCACTGCTGCTATCAACTTCTTTCCGGCTTCTGTTTTACTTACTGAACTTACAGCATCTGTCATTTTTCCTGTATCATTACTGTCTTTTGCTTCATTCATAACATTCAGAAATTTCTTCCCGTCATCTGTTTCTTTGAATTCATCAACAGCTTTAACCATTTTTTTCCCCTGCTCAGATTCTGCAAATTTATCCATGCTGCTGTTTAGTTTTTCCTCTGCTTTGCTTTTCATCTTATCAGGAACTGTATCTGCAACATTCCAGGCACCCTGCCCCGCATACAAAATAGCTATAACACCACGCCATATACAAAGATTCAGACTTGTATCGTCCATTGATCTGTCTCCATCAATAATGACTGTCTTGTCTCCTTCATACCAGTGAGCCGGAGTGAGAGGAATACACGGAACAGGAAGAGACGTGGCGATAAAACCTGGATTAAACGGTGAGGCGCAAAGTCCAAATGGTACAATATTTACAATAGGAATACGATCAGCGACATTAGCCCTATTCTCTCCGTTCAGTTTTATATTGTGTCCGTCAGGAACGATCAGTATAGATGGTCTTGAACCAAAAATACAATATGTCACTGCTTTTCCTGTTACTGCATTAGCCATTTCTTTTACTCAACTCTTTATTCGTTTATCTGTTAATTCGTAATTAATTACCTATTTACTCTGCAGTTCTCCCAGCTCTACAACTGTAGGAGCGCCGCCGTTATTTTCATTAATCATTTTGCTCATCAATGTAATCAGTTCAGGCGTGATATTTACAAATGATGAATCTCCGGACTGAGGATCAATTGCATGAAGGCAAATCCCTGATGCCTCAATTTTTATCAGTCCATCAGCTTTGATATTAATATCTTTTTTAACAAGTGTGTTCTGTTTTCCTACAGTGTAAAAATCCATTTCTTCACTGCCTTTGTCATCTTTGAAAGCCATACTGGAACTCTCCTGTCCATCTGGAACAGTTCTGCTGACAATGGCACACACATTTTTTTTCTCTCCCAGAGAATAGGGAACTCTATTTTTTCCGTTATGAACGCCACCGATTATTATCGGCATATCCGGATGTCCGCTTTCAAATGCCACTACGACCTCATCCCCTACCCTTGGAGTAAAAATAAATCCTCTCTGATTTCCCGCCCAGGACTGAGCAGAACGTATCCAGCACGAACACTCATTGCTGCTGCTTGAATGTTCTATATCCCAATGAAACTTAACTTTTACAAGTATCTGCTTATCATCTCCGTTATCTGTTTTATTATAGATAGTTCCATCTGACATACCGACTACTGAAGCTGTCTGTACAGGTATATCTGGAACAGGTGTAGTCATTAAGGGACGGTAAACATCATTGGCATTTATAGCTGTTATATTAATGGAAACTGAATGCATGTCATGGGCGTCACCATGATTATTGATAGCCAATGTATAATTTGTTACAACAAACTCACTTTGTTCTCCCTGCACATTGAACCGTGATCCGGTATCAAGTCCCCACCACATGCCGTTGGCATGAAGATGAATCTTCTCATTATTGGTCTGTTTGGAGTCAAGCTGAAGTGAGGAATATTTTTCTCCTGCATCAATTGTATTATTATTACTGTCTGAATATGATCTTACTGGATAAGGATAACTGTAGTTTGATACGCTGCTGTTCTGATATATGACACTGCTTTTACTTTTTGTATGTTCTGATCTTAAAGTCTTTCTCGGAGCATTATAGTCATAATCATTCAGAGAGTTGTAACCGATAAGAAGTGAATCCTCCTTTGAAAAACTGTTATAATAAACCTGATCCTTTTTCTCTCCAAACTGGACCGGTGCATCAGTTCTGTAATCCGTAACTGTAGATCCGAGTATAACCTGATGACCGTTTTCATTCTGTTTGAAGTAGTAGAATATCCCTTCGGATTCCATAAGTCTATCTACAAAATCAAGATCACTTTCCCTGTACTGAATACAAAATTCACGCTGAGCAAAATCCGGTCTTCCGGGATCTTTAACATTTATGCTATAATCTTTAGTAACATCTTTTATGTAATCTATAACATTTCCCTTTGGAAATACCCTGCTGTTTTCTACATCTCCCATCAGTGACATTTCAGGTCCGATATAAAGAGTAATATCTTTTACCGAAGGAGCATTGCCATGACTGAAAGAATTTGACTGCATGACATTATAGAGCAACCCACTCATAAATCTGGATTCTTTATCGTCTTCAATTTTTATAGTAACCTTGCGTCCAATAATTAAGTCAGGCTGAATCCTGTCTTTTCCGGTAAAATCACAATCAGCTTTTATGCTGAAAGGATGATTCATCCGTGAATTATATTTGAGCCTGGTAACATTGATTTCGTTGTTTTTGGTATATCCATCAATGTTTAGTGTTATAAACTTCATATTTTTAAAATCTCCGTATACAAATATTTCCAGTTTTAATTATCAAACGTTCCGTTTTTAAGATTGCTTTCTATAAGAAAAAGATATGTTTCCATCTTATCTACTCTGCTTTTAGTATCTTTGTGTATCTTGCAAAATTCTCTGTATTTTTTATCGTATTGCCAGCATAAATTCTCTTCTTTTGCACTGAAATGCCTTGTGCATGATTCATGTCTGTCTTTCAGCAGGTATTCATATACAGGAAGGCTTTTGGCTGTAACATCACCACGTGTTTTAGACAGAATGTTTTTCAAGCTCTCATCCCTTAAATCCACTATTCTGTTCTCATGTTCAAATTCAATAATTTGACATTCCAACTTGTGAGTAGCGGTAATTTTTCCCACTTCAGATTTTTTAAGTTTGGGGTGATTAGAGTTTATCAAATCTGTTGCTGTAGTAGTAAATTTACTTTTATTTATAACACTGCTGCTTTTCAGAAATCCAAAAAGCACACTGTATCTGTAAATACCTGTATAAAGTGCATCTTTATCTATGCTGTGAAGATTTGATATTTTATCAAAATCATTTTTAGCATTTTTAGAATACATGCTTATTCCACTGTGCAAATTGTCACTATATTGTTTGGTTAGTAAGTCTCTTACTTCTGATGGGGAATTGAAACCTGTCTCATACAATTTATTAAGAATTTTTGATACTTGGTCATGACCTATTTCCAATCCTGTCAAAAGCGGCATCAGTAGCTTTAAAAATCTATTTGAATCAATGTGTCCACAATTTATATTGCCATTATCTAAATCATATATTTTGTAGGTATTTATAGAATGCCAAATATCTGTAGAAGCCCCATACTCATATGCTGTCCCAATTGTTGTATGACCAACAAATTTACCACCTTTGACAAGAGGATTGATTTCCTGTCCTATATGCTTTGAAGTATTATAAACCCAGTCAACATTCGTTCCGTATTGAATCAATTTGTTGTAATCTGATTTAGGCATTTCAGAATATTTTTTATGAATTGACTGTCCATAATTATATAATTTTTGCTCAGTCAAATTAGCGTTAGGTAATACTATTCCAGGACTCGGACTGGTTGAGGTGCCTCTCCTGTTTATTGTAGTGTCAGGCAAACAATTTTGAGCATTTTTAAATACTCTTTCCATTCCTGGAGCCTCAAAAGTAATACCCCCCTCAAGTTTTCCGCCAGGTTGATAAAAAGACACAAACTGTAATGCAGCTAGCCCACCGCCTAATGAATGTCCTGTCACATAAGTTTTATCTACAATACAATCACTATTTACAGCTGTAAATATAGCTTTATTGTAAAACTCATTTGCATTTTGAAACTGATAATCTACTCTTCCCAAACCAATTGAACCATCAGTAAGAAGATCATTCAGTTTAGTTGATTCTGTCCCTCTATTTGCTATGATCAGTGTATGATTATTATTATCATAAAAAGCTGCAGCATAATAACCTGATGCATTATATTTTTCAGCTGTAGTAGTAACAAGTCGATATTTTTTTAGAGTATCTTCATAATATTTAGGAAATGTTTCGAGATGTTTTGCAAATCCAGGAAAATCGCGTTTGATTTCATCCTTTATTTTTCCATTACTATAAAAATGGTCTTTTAATACCCCTCCAGCAAATTTGTCAATATTGAAATACGCAAGTTCACTTAGTATGATCCCATCTATGTCGCTAAAATCTATCTTTACCATCTCATTAGCTCCTAATTATGTTTTTAATTTGAATATCATTAGGAGCCTGTATATTTTTTATTTCATCTGGAGAAATAACTATTCTACAGTTTGCTTTATCTAAATAGTCTAAATCAAAATTTATACCATCTTTACCGAGTTTTGCAAAATTTTTATCTGGCAAATTATAGAAGAATAAAGCAATTTTAATATATCCAAATTTCTTTATTTTGAAAAATTGAATAAGTTTATAAACTTTTTCTAATACCTTTTTTCTATTTAAAGGCGTTATATTACAATTAATATGAACATCTATATAAATGTTTAATTGATTCGGAAAACGATTGAGCATTGCCTGTAAACTTAGATTGTTATTATACATAGCTGATAACAGTTTATCCTTCCCCATCTCTCCAGGATTTGCCTGTTCAACATAAAAATTATTAGATATATCACTTATATATCTAGAAACCCATTTAATAGCAATATCTCTATGCTGTAAGTATAAATATTGATCCGACTCACCGCTTTTGGTCATGCCATTCAGCCAAGCGTTAAAGGTGAATGCAGGATCATTTTTAGGATGTACAGTGAATTCATAACCACCAGTATTAGTAATATAATGTCCTTTATTTATCACAAAATCCTTATCATATTTCAGTTTAAGAACCTTAAGTACATACTGACCGGCCCGGTCAACTTTACTGTTTGTTCTACTGTTCCAATTCAGATACAATATGCCAATCAGAAGAATCACAAGAATTACTGCTATCAAACAACCTATACCTAATTTTTTACTGTAACTCATTTTTACACCTAAAAACAAACATAACTACTTATTGCTCAAAACAATAGCAGTGAATATTTTCACAATTTCTTAATCAACTATAACTTTATTTTTGAAGGTTCTTTGGAGCCCCACTCTATCTGCAACCTTTTTTACGTAACTTCAACTATTTAAAAAACTTCTTGAGCATACCATATTATAAAATAAAAACAAATTAAAAATATAAAAAACATAAAAATAACTGTTACCATTAATCACGTATTTTACATTTTTTAATTTTTTTGTGATATTATATCACATATTTATTTTATATAAAAAATTAAATTATTAAATTTTATTATCACACCAATGAGAAGAAACCAAAATAACCCTTCAAATCAATCTGCAAACATTTGATAATAAGAAATAGCAGAGAAATAGGTTAAACATTTTAACATATTGGTATTTAATGGTAATATTTTTAGCATACATTGTCAGTTTTACAGGTTTTATATAATAACAATATATCTTTAATTAATTCGCTGCGTTCCTGTATTTATTCTGATCAGCCCTACAGACAAAAAGAAATAGAAACGCAGATCAATTATTTTAGTAAAAATAGTTTATATAATTTTGCTAATAATGATTTTATTAATAGATTGTTTTATATTACAAAACATCAGATAATGATTGATTGTATGAAAAATCATAAATGTGATTTTTGTATTTTATAGTCTTTACAGCCACCTCGTCTCCGTTGAAACTGCCGGTTATAGTAATTTTGCTCAGGAGTAATACTTTTGGAAGCTTTAGTGTTATACACTTTATTATTTTGTTCTGCCCTTCCAACTCAATTAGAAATGTACCGAACTCTTTATTATATTTTAGTCCTACGACCTTGCCTGTGATCATAATTTCCTGATTAATAAAATTCTTTCCGGAGTTCACTAGCTGTCTGACCTGCACAGTAACAGGAACTTTACTGTCATTTGGTCTGCTCATACCGCATGCCGATAAAAAGAATGTAAACACTAATAAAACAGTAACTGATAAAGTTACTTTTTTAATAACAGCCATCCAGAGACTTCCTTATAATTAATTATTCTCAATTCATTTTACATTCAATAATACAACCAACTTCAGTATAGATATAGCTTTTATTTAAAAAAAAATTCTTAATCAAAGTAGCAGTCAAATTTCAAATATTTACTCAACCAAGTATTGATATTTTTGCGTTTATAAAATCATTATGCAGCATTTTAAGACTTTGGGATATACGTCGAATTTCTTCTGTTTCCTAATAACTGGTACCATTTGATGCTTTTGCAACCCTGAATAAAGTATGTAAAAACTGTCTGCGTTCATCATAATCAGTACTTTCAAAATAGTTGTGGGAAAGCCGGTAATAGTCCAGTCCTTTAGCAGTACGGTTAATAGCAGCATTAACTAACATAAATGCCTGTTTTTTAGATAGTTTCCAATCATGTGATATCACTTCACATATAGCATTTTTTTCATCTTCTGATATTTCACAGTCTATATTTGCAATTTCAGTTAAAAGACCTGCACTCAAACAAATCTTACGCAATTCTAATTCATCCTTGTCAAATACTATTCCTGATTCATTCTTTTTTTGCATAATATCAAAGAATATTGTATTCTGGATATAATCCTGAAAATATTTTTCTCTAAGATGACTGCTGTTAACAGTATCCATTCGTTTATTAAGTCTAGATTTCAAAGTTTTAGATAGCCTGGTAATAATATTTGTATCCACCCTTTCAATACTCCAGGAAAACTTACTCATTAAATCTTTTTCTTCAGTTGTAACATTACCATCACAGGTAAACACATTTTCCAGCATATTAACAGCTAATTGTTTGTCGTCAGAAGTTTTAATTTCAGTCAATATACGATCCAGCAGCTCTTTTTGTTCAATTTCTGTTACAGGTGAATCCATATACATCTGCAGTGTTTTCCAATCTTCTCCTGTTATATCATCAAACCTGAATAAAAGGTCCTTCAGTGCATTGATTTCATCATTTGTCAACTTGCCATCTGCCCATGCAGCAGCAATAATCAGTTTAGCTAAATCTAAAACAAAGTCCATTTTTGACATAATAATCTCCTGGTTAAATTATCTTAGGATAATAATGTCAAAATGATAAAAATCAATTAAACATTCAGAAAATATAAGGTATAAAAACAATCAAATATATTCCCTTATTTTTTATAATTATTTTATTTATAAGTTTGTTTTTATAAAAATTAACAATATGGCAATAATCCTGAAGAAACACCTCGGCTATAGTCAACAGAAAGAAATACTTCATAAGTTGAGTTGTATTCATACAAATATATATCACATTTAATTGCTGATATTGGTTTTAGGTTTTGAATATTTCTTTTCTTATATCATTCATGGTTATTCACCTTTTTAATTATTTGAGCATAATCGACTTTACCTGTTCCAAGTATAGGAATTTTATCTGTATGTATTATGCTTTTGGGAACCGCGAGTTCAGACAAACCCTGTTCTTTATAATGTGTCAAAACAAGATTTTTGTCTATATTGTTATCTTCACTCACAAGTACAAGCTGTTCCCCTTTTCTGTCATCTGGAACAGCAACTACAGCATGAAGTTTTTCCGGTGAGATTTTATTGATTTCTAATTCTACCTGAGAAAGAGATACCATTTCACCGGCAATTTTAGCAAACCGTTTTGCTCTTCCTAGAATATACACATATCCTTCTTTATCTAACTTAACGATATCACCAGTATCGTACCAACCGTTTTCAGGCTCAACAATTTGACCTTCTGAATCAGTTAAATAATAACCGAGCATAATATTCGGTCCCTTGACATGCAGGCGTCCTCCTTCCGAAACTCCAGGTACAGGTTCTAATTTATACTCTATTCTTGACAGGAGTTTACCAACACTGCCTCTTTTGTTTTCCATAGGTGTATTTGTAGCCAATATGGGAGAGGTTTCGGTTGCCCCGTAACCTTCAAAAATACGAATTCCGAACTTATGATTCCATAGATCCTGTGTTATATCTTTTAATTTTTCAGCACCGGCAAAAACATGTCTAACACTATAAAAATCGTAGGGATGAGCAACTTTAGCATAGTTATAAAGAAATGTATCTGTGCCAAAAAGGATTGTCCCATTTGTGTCATAAACAAGTTCAGAAATTATTTTATAATGAAGCGGTGAAGGATAAAGAAACACTTTAACTCCGGCAAACAAAGGAAGAAGCGTCCCACCTGTCAATCCAAATGAGTGAAACAATGGCAGAGTATTAAAAATAGTATCACGGTCATTGAAATCCACCTTTGAACTAATCTGAAACCTATTGGCCTGAAGATTGACGTGACTTAAAACAACTCCTTTAGGTTTTCCCTCGGAACCTGATGTAAAAAGCACAACTGCTTTATCATCGGGAGTTACATTTTTAGTCAGTTTCTTAAAAGAAAATAGTGGAAAAAGAGAATATAAAATTCCTTTGATCTTTGTCAATTTTGATATTTTTTCCACAATATTTTCAAGGATAATAATTTTAATATTACTTTTCCCTAATGCCTGTATTACGTCCTTTAAACCTGCTTTACAAATAAAAACCTTTGATGTATATACATATTTTACCTGCGAAATATTACAGGCATGAACAATATTTTTTATTCCTGATGAGAAGTTAAGAAACACAGGAGTCTTCCCATATGACTGAAGAGCCATGAAAGTAGTAACAGATGCAACGGTATTCGGGAGTAATATTCCTATATTCTGTTCTTTTTTAACCTGTTTATTAATATGTCCACCCATAATAAATGAGTTCCGGATCAATGTTCTATATGTTATTGGTTTTCTATTAATATCCTCCAGTATTTTATGAGTTCCGGCATGTAATTTTTTAGCCTGAATCAAAGATTGAAATATTTTTTCATGTATGTTGCTACTGTCAAACATCATTTCTGTCATAATATCATACAGTTTAACAGCTGCCTGATTCCTTCTTGCTCTGACAGACAAGCTCTCATCTACTTCAAATTTACAGTAAGGCAGAATTGTGATTGTTATTTTTGGAAAAAGTCTTATATATACTTTGCCCTTCAATCTTGAAAAAGGAGTGTACGAAGCACCTTTAATTCTGATAGGCAAAATATTGGCACCCGATTTTTCAGCAATCATGCCTGGTCCCTCATAAACTTTCATTATTGCTCCTGTCACAGTAAGTCTTCCTTCAGGAAATATTACACAATGCTTATCATTTCTTATTTCTTTTATAAGAGATTTAGTTGCAGAAGGATTCATCGGATCTACAGGATAAAAATTAACAATTGGATCAATGAGTTTTATCCACCACTTTTTAGAAAACTCGGTATTGATTGCAAACAGAGCTTTTTGAGGAAGAAAAACAGCCAGAAGCAGTCCATCTATAAAGGAAGTATGATTAGCAATAATGAGGACTCTGTCACCCGCCTTATTATAATTGTCCATACCTTCAACTTTTACTTTATATAAAAGTTTTAACAGCCATTCAAGATTAACCTTAAGAATTGCTTCTGGAAGTATTTTACATATATATATAGTCACCATGAAGTTTAAGATTCCTAAAATAATAACTACAAACGGAATTGAAATTTTTATTTTAATGCAAAAAACAAAAACAACTGCACCCACAACCATGAACAAAGAGTTGATTATATTATTAGCTGCTATAGTTCTGGACATATGTTTTCTATCAGACCAGAACTGTATGACGGTGTTTAAAGGAACAATATAAAAGCCTCCGAATAATGCAATCATCAACACATCAATAATTATCACCCAATTATAAGCAGACTGTAGAAATACAGAAAGAGAACACACTGTTCCAGGCAATGCATTCGAAGTATAATTAACAGTTAATAAAAACATAATTACCAAGAACACAGACATGCCAAGTGCTCCTACAGGCACGTACCTTGTATCAATATAATCTTTTTGCACGTGCTCACAAATAAGAGACCCAATAGCTATACCAACTGAAAAAACTACTAGAAAAAGAGTAAATACTGAATTCTGAGCATTAAGCGTAGTCTTTACAAAATTTGGAAGCAAGGTCATAATCACCATTCCTATCAGCCAAAACCATGATACTCCGAGTATTGCTCTAAAAACTCTTTTATTTTGTCTTGAATTGCCAATTATCTGCTTTGTTGATTTAAAAATATTTAAATCTATTTTAAGCTCAGGCTCCTGTGATGGAGCCGCAGGAATGTAGAAACTTATAACAAACCCGCAGCATGCTAAAATAACTCCTAACAATGCAACATATACAGCCCCTGCACTAATGCTTACAGAACTGAGAAATCCCGGCATTTCTGTTCCTAAAATCCCTCCAATCAATATAGCTATAAATGTTCCCCCTTCAATAAATGCGTTACCTGCAATAAGTTCATTATCATTTAGATGCTGAGGTAATATTGAGTATTTAATGGGACCAAAAAACGTTGAGTGCAGACCGAGTAGAAACACAGTAACAAGAAGAATAGTAATATTTTCTGTATAGAAGCCATAAACAGCAAGCATCATTGAAAATATCTCAAACCCTTTAATAAATCTGGTAATAACCGATTTATCAAATTTATCTGCTATCTGCCCGGATAATGCCGAAAAGATAAAATACGGCAGCATCAGTAGTGCACCTGCCAGGGCTACTACAGTATTTGAAGCATCTGGATTAGCAGCATATACATCGTAAACTGCCATAATAATCAGTGCATTCTTAATTAGATTATCTGTTAGAGCTTCCTGAAACTGTGTTAGAAACAGAGGAAGAAACTTCTTTTCTTTAAATAAATTGTATGAGCTCATTTTATCTCTTATATGTATGCTTAATCTGTCGATATAAACAGTATCATTAACAATAGAAACTGTATAAAAATTATAGATAGTTACTCTTACTAATTTAATTTTTATGTCTAATGAATTTTGTTGGGAAATGAATCCAATGGATCTGTTTTTTCTCTGACAGTAAAAATTAAGATTCAGTATCTTAACATCAGATCTAATCAATTCTAATAAATTCTAATAAATAAGTTATTTTTTATA
>DASCNA010000268.1:0-3175 GCA_036011305.1 Victivallales bacterium | reverse complement strand
AAATATAAAGATTTGACTTATTACAGAACTCTCATCTGAAAAGGCTCTATTATATTAAGCTTTTTTCTCTTTTTTGGCAGCTCTTTTTTCTTTTAAAGTCTTTTGGGGGGCTTTCTTTGAATCATGCTTTTTACTGTCTTTTCCTTTAGTCATTTTTCTTCTCCTAATAATGAATTAAAAAAAACAAAATCTAAGACTCAAATCTAAAACAAAACAAATGCTCCAGATTTTAACATAAAAAATAAGTGACTAATGATAATAATCAAACAGACGAACTATTAAATCATCAAATTCTTACATATAAAGTTAGTTTTCTGTCCACTTGACAGCTTCATTTAATTCATCAGCTTTATATGTTTTAACTTCACATTTTATTAAGTGAGCAGCTATTCGACTACTCCATTCAACCCATTTTGGACCGCCTACAACAGCAATTCTTTCCATGTCGTGTCTATGTTTAATACCAAACTTTGCATCATCCCAGGCAGCACCTAGCTCCCAACCTCTAAAATCTTCAGCGAGATAAAACACAATTCTAATTTTTTTATATTTCTCAATTAATTTATCCAATGCAGGAATAAAAGATTCTTCATAGTCTTTTACAGTCAATTTTTGTGTAGCTTTTGCGACGAGTAATTTTCCTTTGCTTTCAGGTAAAAATTCGATCATTTTTATTCCTCGAAAATATTTAGAGTTTAAATTTCTTTATATCATGAAGTTTACACTGTAATGTAATCGGAGACAATTTACAATTATTAGCCATAAAACTAATAGCTTAAACTATACAGTAATGACTTTCATTATCCTCCATCTGATTAACAAAATATATCTAAATCGACCTGAAAGTTGAGAGCAATTCAGTGACAACTGAGTCATGTTTTAAAACAAATGGAAACAATATAGGAGACTAAGAATAACTAGCAATGTAAATTTTCTCAGGTAGAAAACAAAGCATAATTTTTAAATGAATTGATGCTTTTATTCTATTTTTAATATCTGTGTAATAGTTTGCATGATGTTCATCTGTGACGTTTAAAATTATAAAAGACTTCCCACCATGCATAATTTAAGGTATTTTGTTTATAAAAGATAAAAACCATAAAGAAAAAACTATAATTAGTGCGTCAATAATTATATAAATAACCCCCAAAGTATATTGAAATGGAAGAATTGTATCTGACAAAATAATCAATATAATCAATATTGCACTTAATATAATATTTCTTTTAAATTGTTTCGATTTAAGTCTGAGGAATAAAATTCTTATACAAAAAACAAATAATATAGCTGTAAAAATCAGATGCAACCACCAAAGCAGTCTACGCAAGGGCAGTCCAAAAATTAATTCTTTATAGTAGAAATCTTCCGAACGAAGATTCATGTCTAATACTTTAATATCCGTTAAAAGATATATTAAGCTAACTAAAGCTAAAATAGCTGTGGCTATGTAAATACTGTTTTTTTCAATTTTAGACATTTTCATATATTATATTATAAATGATAAATATAATTTGTACATTACATTAATTAATTCTAATACTATGGAATTGTGCACTAGGATTTTCGTACAATTTTAATTTCAGATTTTTTAAAGTGTTTTTAATTTATCTGAAATAATGCTCTGGTAGATCTATCAACAATTTCTTAAGGTCATGTTTCCAGCAATTATAAGTAATATGTAAACGACCCCCTCACTCAAATTCTGAATTTAATGGGGGGGGTATCGATATTAGCTGTCTATGGATTAAGTAAATAAAATCCTAAAACAAAACTAGTGATTGGGTATTACACACCAGTAAAAGCCGAATATGCATATCCTAAGGCTAGTAAACATAATAATACGAATAATGTTTTTCTATATTTTGTCATTTTAAATTTTCCTTTATAATTTGTTAACATGAAATATGACTATGAATATATTATATATATTTTGTGATAATTTAGGTTTCTACTATACATTGATTCAAAATACTTCGAAAAAGCTATTAATCATTTCAGAATCAATTTCATTTATATGGTTTTGAGTCCAAGAAGGCTTTTTATCTTTATCAATTAATAATGCTCTTACTCCTTCATAAAAATCAGATCTTTCTACACAACATTGAGATATTTTACGTTCCATATTAAATATTTCTTCTAACGATAAATATTTAGCTATTTTAAGTTGTTCATAAACTATATGAGCAGTCATAGGACACCCTGATTCCAAAGTATTCCCGGCAAGTTCTAACCATTCGTTATTATATAATTTACATTTATTGATTATTGAATTATAAATTCCATGTAAATTCTCAAAATCTGTCAGACCATTAATAATATCAAAGTTTTGTTTAAGTTCCGATTTAGGTAAATTATTTATAGATTCAATTTCTTGAATTTTCAACATATTAGAAATAGCTCCGTGCTCTATTTGTTGTTGAGATAACCCTAATAAATTTTGAATGACAATTTCTTTTAAATTATTATTAATAAATTTACTAGCAACTCCAGTATAAATTGCATCATGAGCATTAATAATTGCCCCTGTTAGTCCTAAAAATAATCCAATACGTCCAGGCATTTGATTAAGAAACCAACTCCCTCCTACATCAGGATATAAGCCAATAGTTATTTCAGGCATTGAAATTCTTGATTTCTCTGTAACAATACGATGAGCACATGCAGTTAATAAACCAACTCCACCCCCCATAACAACACCATGTCCCCAACAAATAATTGGTTTAGGAAAAGTGTGAAGTGTTAAATCTAATGTATATTCCTTATCAAAAAATTTTACCGCTTGAGGATTTTTAATACCGTCTGGAGTTTCTATTTTACTATCGTATAAGCTTTTTACATCACCTCCAGCGCAAAAAGCTTTATCTCCTTCACCGTCCATAAATATTGCAACAATTGAATCATCATTGATCCACTTAGGTAATTGATAATTCATTAATTCAATCATCTCAAGTGTTAGGGCATTAAATGATTTAGGTGAATTTAAATGAATAAATCCAATAAATTTATCTTTAGTTACAATAGGTTTTAGAGTAAATAGGACTGGTTGTTCGCACATATTATTTCCTTTACAAATGACTTCCATTTAGATATTTAATAATACTAATTATCTAATATCTCTTTAAAGAATTTATTTATTGATACTAATTATTAAAACATTTGACACGTCACAAAGAAA
>DASCNA010000267.1:0-66771 GCA_036011305.1 Victivallales bacterium | reverse complement strand
TATGATATTTTCAAGTGGTGCATTAACCATATAAGAAGATTGAATTTTTAATATTTTAAGTTTTGTGATTAGATATAAAATTACATCATTGAAGTTCATTATATATTCTATGTTTTGACTCAGGTTTTTTAATTTTACTTCTCTTTCTATAATCTTTTTGTCAACTTTCATATAACATTTTACATTGCATAAGTTATTGAATCTTTTTATTGAAAGTTGAACAGGCAGAGGCATTTTATAATTAAAGACCAATTTTGCAGCCTTCTGATTCAGGTATTTATCTATTTTTTCTTCCAACTTCCTATCTGATATCTTCAAAGTGTTTTGAGGGATTAATTTTTTATACAACAATTTATACAGCACCTTACTACAATTTGTATTTTCCTCAAAACATATCATCCTGACATAATCATTTATAATACTTCTTCCACCACGCGCACTCAAAATAAAGTGAATCAATATATCACTGCATTCTTCATGTAATTTATATATAGGACTGTTGTATGGTTCCTTAGTTGGAAATGCATTTACTATTTGAGAAATTTTTAGGTTTTTATCCAAAAGCATCAAGTTATATACAATTGGAAAAGTATCAGGGGACTTTAAGGCTTCAGATCCTTCTAAAAATATAAATTTTTTCAAAATAGCCGAAGTAATCCACGAAATTTTACTAATATTTTTATTGGATGCCTTTAAACCGAACCTTTCTAAAAACAAGAAATTTATAATTTTAAGTTCCGTCTTTTTATCTAGCAAGTCAGTATACTTTTTACTTACTGTTATTGTAATTCTATTGTTATTTTTATTAATTTCAGGATCAAATCGAGCATAATCTTTTGTGAATTTTATTAAAATAGGTTTCGATTTAAAACTGTAACCAATACACCACGAAATTGCATTTGACATATTAGTAAAATATAAAGCAAATCTAGCTTTAGCCAGACTGTTTACTTTATTATCAACAGTAATAATATTTTTCCTTTTAACACCTCTTGCAGAAAGTAAAAAATTAATATTAAAAAGAAGCAGGAAAATAATGATAAATATATAAAATCTATAAATTTTTTGAAAATGCATAAAAAGAAATAATTATTTTTTCAATAAATCATCTACAGCTTTAAGAACTTGACCTACCTTGATAGCCTTTAAACAATTATAGTTATTTTCAGAATTTATGCATTCACGTGAAAAACAGGGTGAGCAAGGTTGTTTTTTTAATAAAACTTTCCAGTTATTACTTAACGGACCTGTCGAATAAGGATCGGTTGAGCCAAAAATTACTATCCCTTTAATATCAAGCGCAGACCCCAAATGCATAGTCCCGCTGTCGTTTGATATACAAACAGTAGATTTTTTCAGAATATAAATTAATTCTTCCAATGTTGTTTTACCCGTAACATTCATTACATTTTCTAAATCTAAATTTGCTGAAAGTTTATTTGAATCCTCAATTTCTTTTGACGCTCCAGTAATAATAATTTTACCTTTATAATCTTGAATCCATGCTCTGCATACACTTTCGTAATTACTCAAATTCCATCTTTTTGAAGGACCGTATGCAGCTCCAGGAGAAACAACCATGATATTTTTACTATTCAAAAAACTACTTAAACCTTCAATAGAGATATCCGATTCGTTCAATAAATTGAATTCTGGATAATGACCATCCCATTTCTGAGCGCCCAACGCATAAACCATCGAGAGATATTTATATGATTGATGTATTTCTGCATATTCTTTGGCTGTATGCCAGTTAATTTTAAAAGATTTTTTTAGTAAAAAGTTTCTTATCCCATTAGAAGCTCCAAAAACTTTTTTTATATGGGCTTTTTTAAAATAATACGCAGATCTAAGAGAGTTAACAAATAAAAAACCTATCCCGGCGTTCAGCTTTATAGCTTTTTCAAGAGTATCTCTGCTCCACGAAGAATGACCTGACCCCAATGGCAGTATATGGTCTATAAATTGAAATGAATTAAATAACGGTACCAAGTTGTCCGGAGCTGCAATAAATAATCCGCAGTTTTTAGGTTTCATTTTATATAAAGAATAAATCGCAGGTAGAGCCATAATGGCATCTCCCAGCCAGTTTGGGCTTCTTATGAGTATCCCGTCTTTCCAATCCCTGGCAGAGACGGTCAGACTTGCGTGTTGTTTTGATAATTTGTCTATGTTATATTCACTCATTTACGCCTGTTAATCATAATAAATAAAAATTAAACTCTTCTCAGTATTGTTGACGACCAGGAAAGTCCAACACCAAAACTGCTTGCCAAAGCTAATTTAATTTTTTCATCATGCATGATTTTCTCAAGTATAATAGGAATAGACGATGAAACAGTATTACCGTAATCATATGTATCGAAGAGAACTCTATCTTCTTTCAATTCCATTTTTCTAGTTAATTTTGAAATAATACTTCTGGATCCAGGATGCAAAAGATACATATCAATACTATCTCTAGTAAGACCATTTTTTTCAAGGATATAGTCAATATCAGGAGGTATTTGCTTAACAACAAAATTAAATATCCCTCTTCCATTCATATACAAAACTTTATTCTCACAAATTAAATCTTTATATAAATGTCCTGCAGTTCCAAATGTAAAATCATCAGCAACAAAAACGGGGTTATCACTGATTAGGGCAACAGCAGCAGCATCACCAAACAGTAGAGAAGTATTTTTGTCATCAGGATCTATTATTTTAGAATAAGGGTCAGAAGTAAACAGCAACCCTTTCTTAAAACCATGGGCAGCCATGAATGATTGGAGTATTGATAGAGTGTATACAAATCCTGAACAGCCTAAAGATACATCAAAAGAAGCGCAATGAGGCTGCAGTCCCAGTTTGCCATGAAGAATTGCGGAAGTTTGAGGCAAAGTATAATCAGGATTTTGTGTTACGACTATCAAAGCTTCAATTTCATTATCATTAATATCTATTTTCTTTTTCAGATTTTTATAAGCTGTTACACATAGATCGGAGGAGTCTTCAGAATCATCTTTTATAGCTATACGCTCCACACCTATTTTTTCTTTTATAAACTCATCTGTAATTCCAAATTTCTTTTTACGGTCATAATTTGATACTCTTTTTTCTGGAATATAAGAGGCTATTGCTTCTATGCCTAACATACTTAGATCCTTATTTAGAAATAACTTACAAAAATTAACACTCCCTACACACAAACTACAATAAATTATTATAGTACACAAACATAAAAAACTCTACAATAATACAATAATTATGAATTAACAGCTTAAATACTGCAACATATCTAATTATAGCGTAAAAAGATATATACTTATCATTTTATTATCTTCATATATATATTTTCCCTCAAACTCAAATAATACCCTCAGCAACAATGTTGATTTATTTATTAATTATAATAATATACTTTAATAAATGGTTCTTAAATAAAAAATAGTTAATATAAAACTTATTTAATAAAATGAACACTCAGAGGCAATTGCAAAATAATTAAACTTATAAGTTTAAAATTGTCTAAAAATTATTACTCGTATATAATAACATAGTTTTATATTGTATTTATATTTAGAAAAATTCAAATCAGGAATTTAATAAAATATGTTCTTAAATTATATCAGTTCAGTTGCAGTGCCGGCTACAGTTTCAATCAGCCCATTTTATGCTTTCGCGCAAAGTGATTTTATTGGAAAAACTATAGTGATAATACTATTTATAGGTTCAATATACATATGGACTATAATGATTGAAAAATGGTCTTATTTATCAAAAACCATGAAAGCTGCTAAACGATTCAAGGAAACTTTCAGAAAAACGAAATATCCTCTGAGTATATATGCTGCTGGAGAAAAAGAAATCAGCCCGCTGGGAGATGTTTACCTTAAAGCTTCAGATGAACTTCTATCATATTATAACCTAAGTAAAGAAAATGCAGGAAAATATGGGACACAATACTTCCCTCAACAAAAATTAACAATTGGACAAATAGAAACCATTAGGAGTATGCTTGAGCAAAGTGTTTCAGATAAAATTTTAGAATTAGAAGATAAAATGGGATTCCTGGCAACAGCTGTAAGTGTCAGCCCTTTTTTTGGTCTTTTAGGTACAGTATGGGGTGTTATGATGGCATTTATCAGTATGGCTGTACAGGGGAAAGCGCAGATTAGTGGAATGGCACCTGGAATAAGCGGAGCATTATTAACTACAGTAGTCGGTCTTCTTGTAGCTATTCCTTCACTTATCGGGTACAATTTTTTATCTAATTATATAAAACAACTAACAGTTTATATGGATAATTTTGTAGAAGAATTTATGTCTAAAGTAAAACTCGAGCAATATGATATTTAAATTTAGAATGATTACATTTTTAACAACTAAAATTCTGTAGAGTAATTTTATGCGACGTGCAAAAAGGCGATCTCAACTAAATACAATCAGAGAAATTAATATGACACCTCTGATTGACCTTACTTTCCTACTACTGATTGTATTTATGATTACTGTTCCATTAATGGAGTATAATATAGATGTATCGCCTCCGGAAATGAATGCTAAACCTTTACCAAATCAAAACAACATTTTCGTAAATTTGAATAAAAATAATCAAATAACAATTCAGGACAAACCTGTTTCGAAGATTGAATTGAATCGTAAGCTTACAGATATTTTATATGCAAAACCCGATACTACAATTTTTTTAAGAGCAGATGGTTCATGTTCATACAATGAAGTCATGGTAGTAATGAAGTTAATAAAATCTTCAGGTATAAAAAATATTTCTCTGGTTACACAATCTGAAACATAATAAATTTTAATAAATTTGCTCTGCATATAAATTATAAAGTTGCAATTTTTGCAATTTCCATTAAATAATTAAATAAATTTTAAATTTGACAAACTAAATTAGTTTAAAGTAATAAATAGATGAACTTTCTAAAACCTGATATTCTATGGAATTTAATCTGGATAATTCCTATATATTTTATTTTTTTTAAAATAGCTGGTTCAAGAAGAAAAAGTGCACTTGAAAGCATTATAGGAAAAAGAGATTTTCAAGAATATACAAGCCTTTCAAACAATAAAAGAATTATAAGATACTGGCTAATGCTGTTTGTTATAATTTTTATTGTTATTGCACTTGCCAGACCCTTTTGGGGTTACAAGCTTCTACCTTATACTGGCCGTGGGAAAGATATGCTTATAGTGCTCGATGTATCTAAAAGCATGCTCTCACAAGATATCGCTCCAACCAGATTGAGCCACGCAAAACATTTAATAAAAGATTTAATTACAGATACACCAGGAGACAGATACGGATTAATTGCCTTTGCAGGATCTGCATTCCTCGAATGCCCCTTAACAGAAGACAGAAACAGTTTATTCAGCATACTTAAAGAAACAAATATTTCCTCAATACCGGTTGGCGGTACAAATATTGAAAAAGCAATGGAAGTTGCAATACGCGCCTTGAAAGCGGCTTCAGGAAACTATAAAGCTGTTCTTCTTTTTACAGACGGAGATGAACTTCAGGGAGACAGTTCCAACACAATCAGAAAATTAAGATCATTCAAGATACCTCTTTATGTTGTAGGAATAGGAAACCCCAAAAAACCTGGTTTAATACAGATCAAAGATAAAAAAGGTAATAATAAGTTTTTAAAGGATAAAATGGGAAAACTTGTAAAAAGTAAATTAAATGAAAAACAGTTAAAAAAAATGTCATTAGAAACCAACGGAGTCTATATAAGATCCACTGCAAGTGACCCTGGACTTAAAATTTTATTAAAACGAATAAATAATCTTATCCCTGAAAAATATTCATCAAACCAGCTAACCCGTCCTTTGGAACGTTTTCAAATTCCTTTAATAATTGCATTTATACTTTTAGCAATTTGGTTTGTACTTGGAGAACGGAGAGAAAACAGTGTATAATTCATTTAAAATTTTTTGTGCTTTTTCTTTATTAACTATCGTATCTACATTAGCTATTGCAAATAATACTAAAGAAAATAGCCAATTATCCCCTTCTCTTAAACCGGTAAAACTGGAAAAAGAAAAATCAGACAAATATTCATATCTTGCGTTGGACCTTTATAATAGAGGGGTTGATAAACAGCTGAAAGGAGAAATAAAAGAAGCAATCAAAGACTATACTAAAGCGATTAATTTATCATCAAAAAAACCGATTATAAGAAGCAGGGCATACCAAAATCTAGGAGTAATATCCCACAAAGCAGCTAGAGAGCAGATTATAAAAGATCCTAAGAAAGCTCTTAGTATCTTAAGTAAAACTAAACAGGATTATAAAAAATCTATGCAGCTTGCTTCTGGACATCAAAATACAGCAGTAAATATGCAGTTGCTTATAAATGATACCATAAAAGCAGATACCATTATAAAAAAGAGAAAAGAAATGGCAGAAAAGAGAAAAATTGCCACTGAAAAAATAAGAGATGCATTAGATAAGCAAAAATTAGCTAATAACACGATAGATAAAACGGACAAAAAAAAATATCAGGATGAAGCAAACAAAAAAACTGGAATAGCTCATAACGCTGTAATTGACTACAACAAAGTTTCTAAAGAGGCATATAGTCCACAGGACACAAAATTATCTGATGATGTTGCAAAAGACACAGATAAGGCCATTAAAAATCAATATAATGTAAAATATAAAAAAGCTGAACAAAACTTAATTGATGCTCTTAAGAAACTAACACAAAACCAAAATAAAAATAATAAAAATAATAAAAATAATAATCAAAACCAAAACAAGGATAATCAAAATAAGAATAATAAACAAGATCAGCAAAAAAAACAAAAACAAGCTGAACAGAAAACCAAAGAAGCTTTAAATAAACAGAAACAAGCTAATAATTCCAAGGACAAAGAAAATAAAAAACAAAAACAGAAACAAGCTAATCAAAAAACAGAAGAAGCCGAAAAAGCTATTAATGATTATAATAAATCACTTAAAAATAGTGAACAGAATAAAAATTCAGAAAATGCTTCTAAACAGGTAAAACAGGCAAAAGAAAATCAAAAGAATAATAATCCAGAAAAAGCTGAAGAAAATTTAAAGAATGCCCTGAAAAGCCTAAGAAAAAATAAACAAAAAGACGATTCCGACAAAAATAAGCAACAGAATAAAAATAAACCTGCACAGCAACAGCAAAATCCACCACAACCTAAGCCTAAATATAATAAGAACATTGATAAAAATCAGGCTGAATCAATACTTAAAATGATGACAAAAGATGAAAAATCTTTAAAGAAAGCTTTAAAGAAAAAACAACAGCAGGCATATGGTTCGACTACTGTACAAAAAGACTGGTAATAATAGATTATATGTTAATTATTAATGTTAAATTATTAATGTTGAAGAAATTGAATTGTAAATTATTTATTTTGTTTACAGCTATATTTTTTTCTACTCAAGCAGTTTATGGCGAGATACAAATATCTTTGCAGCCTACTCCTGTAGTTGCCGGCGAACCTGCCTCATTATCTATAAGATCGACAAACGGAAAAGCTGAGATCACACAGTTACCTGAAATACCTAATTTGAAATGGATACAACCAGATCTATATGGTTCAAGTATAATGATAATCAACGGTGTTCGTTATGAAACTACAACTTATAATTTTGTAGTAAGTAAAACAGGCTTGATTGAATTACCTGCTCTGACAATAAAAATTAATGACGAAAAATATAACACAAAACCAAAACCTCTTAGAGTAATATCAGGTCCATTAACTGACCTTGAGGAGTATATATTTCTCAAACCAAAATATGTAATAGGGAATAAAAATAAAATCTATATTGGTGAAGAGCTACCTTTAGAAATATATATTTACAGAGCTGAAAGTCTTTCTGCCGCCCCCGTTGAATATCCGCAAATTAAATTGAACGGCATTATTTTTGAAGACTTCAGCAAATTGAATAGAGATAGTGAGAGATTTGCCAGATACCCATATTTACCTCCCACTAAAGTCAGCATTGATGGTATTTCTTATATAAAAACATGTTTTTATACATCCTATCGACCAATCATTACAGGCAGGCTTGATGGCACAGTGTCCTTACTGCTCGATATAACACTTCCCAATAGAAATAAAAGAAATCCATATAAGAATTCATTTTTTGATGACGATATTTTCAACTCGGTTTTTAATTCAGATTCTTTTTTCAACAGAGGTAAAAGAATATCCAAAATGATAATGGCAAAACTGCCAGAACTGGAAGTAATGCCGTTACCTGCAGTTCCGGAGAATGTAAACTATCTAGGATTGCTAGGTGACTGGAAAACTAATATTTCTCTTTCAACAAAAACATTAAAAGAAGGAGAACCGTTAACTGTTAAAATTAAACTTCACGGGAAAGGTTCATTGGATACATTAAAAACACCTGATCTGTCAATCCCGGGGTTTACAGCCTACCCTCCTGAAGTTAGTAAAAATGCACAAAGCAGCATAAGTCCTGTTCGGAATAATGAAGCAACAATAGAATACGTATTAATTCCAACTGAAAAAGGCCAGAAAAACATAAATATTTCATTTGCGACATTTAACACAAAAACCGGAGAATATAATATTTCAAAAATTGATACAACTATTGAAGTTACTGAAAATAAATTTTCCACAAATAGTACAGTATATTCCAGAACAAACGATATTGCATCCAAGCTACGCAGCATAAATAATGGCAATAATAAAATTAATAATGCCATTTTATACCTTGATAAAAACATTTCTTCAAATGTTAAAATACCGCTATATAAAAATCACTTAATTATAATTTTATTATTTTTTATTCTCGGCCCAGTTTTATGGTTCTTATTTATGATATATCATGTTCGAAACAACAAAATAAACAAAGACAATAGAACAAAAAGAAAACATATTGCAAAGAGAAATCACGGTATCATTATTAGAAAAATAAAAAAAGCTTCACCTGAAAATATAACTGAAGTAATGAATAATTCTGTCATTCCATTTATTAATGATATTAAGGGGTTTGCTCCCGGAACTACAGTGGAGGAAATCACTAAAAATATTTCTGACAAGGAACTGATTGAGTGCCTGGAAGAAATAAATTTATCAAGGTATATGCCAAATAAAAACATGACTAATGATCAATTAAAAAATAATCTGTATAAATGTATTAAACGAATGTCATTTGTCTTAGTTATAGGATTAATTTTTATTTTACCATACACAACTAAAGGTGCAACGAACACAGATTTAAATAAAATGATTACTTTGTATAATAACGGTCAATTCAAACAGGCAGAAAAAATTTGCAAGGATAATATTAATCCAGATGAACCTAACTCAATATGGCTTTACAATTTAGCCAACTGTTATTTTCAAAGCGAAAATTTACCTAAAGCACTTGTTTATTATGAAAGAGCATTACTTCTTGCTCCACGTAACTCAGACATTCTGGAAAACCTAAATTATGTAAGATCAAAACTTTATTTACCTGAAATGTATACGACTTCGACACCGAAAACATTTTTAATCTACATGAGAGATTTGTTTCGCCCTGATGAATGGTTATTGATACTTTCGGTATGCGTATTTTTTATATTTATCGGTTTAATCAGTAAATATTATATACCTAAGAAATTCTATATAACCCTTATTTCAATATGTTTTTTAATCGGAATTATTTCGACTATTTCTTTTATCAATCAAAAATATACAATATATAATAACAAATATGCTATTGTATTGTTCAGAGATATAGATGTATATTCACTCCCTTCAAATAATTCAGTAAAATCTGAATTAAACCTGATACCTGGTGAACAGGTAACAATAGAAGAAAATATGGATAGTTGGATTCGTGTCAGGACAAAAAAGTCAGAAGGTTGGATAAAAGCTGATAATGTAGAACGAATTTGGCCATACGAATAAATTTTTGGAATTAACTTATGAGAAATAATAATTTTTTACATAATATGAAAAAATCTTATAGAGATAAAATACTGTTTGGTGTATGCGGAGGATTAGGTGAGCATACTCCAATACCAAGTTGGGTATGGAGAGTCATCTTCATAGTATCACTTTTCTGTGGTGGAATTGGTATTATTATTTATATTCTCCTGGCTCTTTTTATGCCCATTGAATAATAGCTTACCAATTGCTTTGATGTAAAATAGCTACCACAATAACTTAAATTATGAGGTATTAATAATGATCTTAACTTCTTTGACTATATCCTGTATAATTATATCTTTTCTACTGATACTTTTATTCGGTTCTTTAATTATTCATCTGGCAGCTAAATTTTCATTTGTAAAAAATGCGACTTTCGGGAAAGCATTTAAAGCATGCCTTGTTACTGCTGTAGTTTCATTCATTATTAATATAGTATTAATGTTTATACCTCCACTCGGCCCTGTTCTCGGTTTTTTTATAAGTCTGCTTGTTACTTTATACATACTTAAAAGTATATATGATACCGGTTGGATTCAGGCATTAGTTATATGGTTCATGGAGTGGGTAGTCATTGTATTGATAGTTATAATAATAGCAGCAATAATGGGTGTTGCTATTGTTATATAATATTAAAAAAAGTGTAGATAAATTCAGATTTTTAATCTGCTATATAGGTGACCAGCAATATGGAAAATCTTAATTTAGAATGGTCTTCATTAATAGTTGAAGAGTTAGTCAGAAATAATATCACTCATTTCTGCATATCACCTGGCTCCAGATCTACTCCGTTAACTATTGCTGCAGCAAAACACCCTAGGACTAAAACGGTTCTGATTTTGGATGAACGCTCTGCCGGTTATTACGCTGTAGGATACGCAAAAGCTGTACGCAGACCTACTGTGTTAATATGTACTTCAGGAACTGCTGTTGCAAATTACTTCCCGGCTATTATTGAAGCATTTCATTCTAATTTACCTTTAATCATTATCACTGCAGATCGCCCCTCTGAGTTAAGAAAATGCGGTGCAAATCAGACTATTGATCAAACAAAAATATTCTCAGACTATTTACGATGGGAAATTGACTTGCCAAGTCCTAATACAGCAATATCTAAAGAAACATTACTACACTGGATAAATCAGGCTGTTTCTCATGCAGTAGGCATTTCTCCGGGACCGGTTCATATTAACTGTATGTTTAGAAAACCGCTGATTCCAATGGAAGCAGATGAGTTTAAAATTAATCTGTCTGTATCAGAGCAGTGGAACAAATCAGATGCTCCTTTGAAAATGTATGAGCAATCAAATATTACTCCTTCTGAAAACACAATAAACAAACTATCACAATTATTATCAAAAGAGAAAGGTTTGTTAATTATAGGAGAATTAAATAGTGAAGAAGAGTGTCGCTCAGTTGAAAAATTTGCAGAAAAACTAAATTGGCCGACAGTAACAGATATTTTATCAGGGCTGCGCCTCACAAAAAAATATGATAACTTTGTCGATCATTATGAACAAATTATATGTAGTGAACGTTCTAATTGTCAAACAAAATATGAAACTGTATTTCATATAGGAGGAACAATATTATCAGAAAAACTGCAAATTTATATAAAATCAATTAAACCAGTAAAATACATTAAAGCATCAAGTAATTCTTCAGAAAATGACCCAAACCATCTTGTCACACTTAAAATTCATTCTGACTTGAACATATTATGCAGTAAATTAATTCATAGAATTTCTGATAAAAACAGATCAAATTCAATTCAAGTTACCATGTTAGAAAAGCAACAGAAAAAAATTGAAGAAAAATTAGATATTTTTTCTGAAACAGACAGTTTAATTTCCGAAATTTCAGTAGCAAGATTAACTACAACACACATAAAAGAAAATAGTGCCCTTTTTATTGGGAACAGTATGCCCATAAGAGATTTCAACAGCTATTCCAAAAGGTCTGACAATACCGACCGCAAACATCTAGTAAAAATAGGTGCGAATCGCGGTGTAAGCGGAATAGACGGAATAATAGCTTCCGCATGTGGATTTTTCTCGGGTTTCAAAAAAAAAGGCACACTGGTACTAGGAGATCTATCCTTACTTCATGATATGAATTCACTTTCAATTATTGATAGTACAAAGATCAAAATAATAATTATAGCGATCAACAATAACGGAGGAGGTATATTTTCTTTCCTCCCCATTAGTAAACATAAGGATATTTTCGATAAATATTTTGGAACACCACATAATTATTCGTTCAAACAACTGTCAGAGATGTTTGGATTAGAATATTTTAATCCGGTTAAGAACAAAGATTTTATAGAAATCTACAATGAGTGCCAGCAAAAACAAGAGAGCTGCCTTATAGAGATAAAAACAAGCCGTGAAAAAAATATTCAGGAACACAAAATTTTGAATGACGAAATTACCAAAATAATTAATTAAAATTTATAAATGCTACTAAGCGTTCGGAGAAAATATTTATGAATTCAATTGAGTGGACTGAACAGAAAACATTTATTGATATAAAATATCATAAAATAAAAGGGATAGCTAAGATAACTATAAACCGTCCTGAAGTCCGTAATGCTTTCAGACCTCTTACTGTAACTGAGATGATAGAGGCATTTGATGATGCACAGGAAGATTCCGATATTGGAGTTATTATTCTAACTGGAGAAGGCAATAAAGCCTTTTGTTCAGGAGGTGATCAAAAAATTCGAGGTGATTCCGGTTATAAAGACAGCAATTCTATTCCCAGATTAAATGTACTTGAATTTCAACGTAAAATTCGCATCTGTCCAAAACCTGTAATTGCAATGGTGGCTGGATATGCTATTGGGGGGGGACACGTTCTTCATCTTATGTGTGATATTACGATTGCTGCAGATAATGCTGTCTTCGGGCAGACCGGTCCGAAAGTAGGTTCATTTGACGGTGGTTTCGGTGCTGCTTATATGGCACGTATTGTTGGTCAGAAAAAGGCACGTGAGATATGGTTTTTATGCCGCCAATATTCAGCAAAAGATGCATTGGACATGGGATTAATAAATACTGTTGTACCATTGCCAGATCTCGAAATTGAAACGGTAAAATGGTGTAACGAAATTCTGTCAAAATCTCCTATCGCAATACGCTGTCTGAAAGCAGCTTTAAATGCTGACTGTGACGGACAAAGCGGCCTACAGGAATTAGCTGGAAATGCTACAATGCTGTTTTATATGAGCAAAGAGGCACAGGAAGGACGAAATGCATTTAATGAAAAACGAGAACCTGATTTTTCTAAATACCCAAGGCTACCTTAGACATTGCGACATGTTTTAATGTAGAAAATGCAAATTTAATACTACATGCATGGTATCTTTATGGCAAATTTATAAAGTATATCGTATATTATTGAAAAATATTCAATTTTACTTATATAATTTAAATAAACAGAAAATAACACTGCAACATTGACATATCAGGAGCATCATGAAGAAAGTTATTATCGTAGGATGTGGATTGGCCGGTTTAAGTGCTGCTAAAAAACTAGCAAAATATATAGACATAGAGCTCACTATAATAGACAAAAATAACTATCATTTTTTCCCTCCGTTACTTTATCAGGTTGCAACAGGTGAACTCTCTCCAGACAGTATCGCAACACCGATTCGCAGTATCATGGCAAAATATGAATCTGTATCTGTAATTAATGATAAAGTCTTTGATGTTGACTTTAAAAATAGGCTAGTCATTACTGAAACTAATAAATATAATTACGATTATCTAATTTTATCATGTGGTGTTATTCACTCATATTTTGGAAATACACAATGGGAGGATTTTGCACCGGGATTAAAAAGTATTGAACAGGCTCTTGAAATAAAAAACCGAATATTTAGCTCTCTCGAAGAAGCTGAAAAAACTGAAGATATTGAAAAGCAAAAAAACCTGCTTTCTTTTGTTGTTGTCGGAGGTGGACCGGCTGGAGTAGAAGTAGCGGGCGCTGTCGCAGATATTACACATAAAATTCTAAAGAAAAACTTTAGAAACATTGATCTGAGTTCAACTAAAATAACACTTATCGAAGCATCTCCGAAAATATTAGCATCTTTCTCAGATAAAAACTCAGCTAAAGCTACAAAATTTTTAGATAAAATTGGTGTATCTGTTATGACTTCAACAAGAGTCGTTGATGTTGATAAAAGTGGTGTTACATTTGGTGATGGTAAAAAAATTAAAGCAGAAACAGTTATCTGGGGTGCAGGGATACAGGGAAGATTGCTAAACAACAAACTAAATGTAGAACTTGACCGACCGGGACGTATAGTTGTTGAACAAGATTTAAGTTTGAAGGAATATCCTGAAGTCTTTGTTGCCGGTGATCAGGCACATGCTGAAAATAAAACCGGCTCCTTTATAAAAGATTTAATCAAACGCTGCATACCTGGTGAAAATACTCAACTGGATAAAGATGCCAAAGGTGTCCCATATCCCGGAGTAGGAACTGTTGCACTTCAGCAGGGATCATGTGCTGCAAAAAATATATTGAGAATACTGGAAGGGCGTGAAACACAAAGTTTTATATATCTAAACAGAGGTAAAGCCGCTGCAATTGGCAAAGGCAAAGCAATACTTGAAATCTCTAGATTTAAAACAGCAGGTTTTACAGCATGGCTGGTATGGCTGGCTATTCATGTTCTGTTTCTGGCAAGTTTCCAAAATAGGATATCGGTACTAATGCAATGGGGGTATTTTTATCTTTTTCGGCGTGCTGATGCACGTATGCTGATAAAGCAGGAGTGGAAATCATTCAATAAGATTAAAAAAATATTAAAATAATATGTCCTCTAATAAAGCAAATAAGATATCTATCTCAGATGATGAGAATTTGGATTTTGATAATTTACTTTCACTTATAAATAGAAAACTAAATATACAGAATTTACAACTTTCTAATTGCCTTGAAATATTTGATGAAATTAAAATCTATGCTAATAAACTGCTTGATAATAATTTAACCGAATGTGAAGTTTGGTCTGCTATTTTAGATAATGATCTAAAAATTTATGAGATAATTAAGAATTTTATTTTAGGCAAAGGCAAGAGATTAAGGCCGATTCTATTTTTTTTAACTTACCTGGCATTTGAGAAAAAACCAGATCGAATCAATGCTGATAATATTATGTCAGCATTAGAAATAATCCATACTTTCATTCTTATTCATGATGACATAATTGATAAATCTTCTGCTAGACGATCATCACCTACACTCCACACACTATTCAATGATAATATCCGGATGAAAGGACTAAATAAGTCTCACCGCATTACCGGCGAAGATATGGCACTTGTTGCAGGAGATATGCTATACACTTATGCCTTTGACAGCATACATAAAGTTAATCTCCCTCAAAAAGTTTTAATTGAAATTTCAAATATTCTGACAAAAACAGCAATGCTCACAGCCCATGGCGAATTTCATGAAATGCTGGAAACACTTAAACCTATTGGAACTATAAATGAGGAGAACCTGCTGCGCCTTTATGATTTAAAAACTGCTTACTATACTTTTTGTGCCCCCATGGCACTTGGAGTAATTCTGGCAGATAAACATGAAAAGCTAAATATTATTAATGATATAGGGCTTGCCATGGGTAAAGCCTTTCAAATCTTAAATGACATCTCGGAATTAAAGGCTTTCAATAAAGCCCCTGATACATACTCTCCTAAGGATCTTATAGAGAAAAAATATACTCTGATTTTGTATTGGACATACAGTTCAGCCAATCAAGATGACAAGCAATTTATAGATGAATTCCTAAGTAACAATTCGCTATGCATGGAAGACTATATAAAAATTTATAATATAATGATCAAAACAGGTTCTGTAAAAAAAGCTACAACCGAAATACATATGCTTAAAAAGAAAGCTGTTGATCTATTAAAAAATTTAGACATTGATAATAATTTTAAGACACTTTTACATATGTATTTCAATCAATTAATTCCACATGACTCATAAATAATACATTTTTAGTATCATTACCGATTGTTTATTTAATGTAGAATTATATATTGCTTAAACTAGAATTGCTGAGACCTAGGCAAATAGCTTGGATAAAACATGAATTTACTTTAAAAAAAATATAAATATTAACTAAATATAGAGGCATTTATGGAAGCTTTTATGCACCAATTTTTTTCACTACTCTATTCAGAACTGTCTTCACCTGTTTTTTTAAGCAGGCTGCAATTCTCATTATCAGTAATAATCCATTTCATATTCCCCCCATTAACTATAGGACTATCTTTGCTGGTTGCATTTTTTGAAACATGTTATGCCGCAAGTGGTAAAGAACACTATAGAAGAATGACAAAATTTTGGGGAAGACTGTTCTTAATAAATTTTGCAATAGGTGTTGTGACAGGAATAGTCATGGAATTTCAGTTTGGCATGAACTGGTCATTGTTTTCAAGCTATGTAGGTGATGTCTTTGGTGTGCCTCTTGCTATAGAAGTTCTTCTTGCATTTTTTCTGGAATCAACCTTTATTGGATTATGGATTTTCGGTTGGGAAAAATTCGGTAAAAAAACCCATGCAGTAATCATGTGGCTTGTAGCCATAGGCTCTTCACTTTCAGCATTCTGGATATTAACTGCTAACTCATTTATGCAGGAACCAGTTGGATATGTCTTAAGAAATAACAGACTGGAATTGAATAATTTTACAGCCCTTTTTACAAGTAAGCAGTTTGTTCTGGAATTCTGGCACACCTGGTTTGCTGCTGTTGTTACGGCGGCTTTTTTTATAATAGCTATTTCTGCCTACCATATAATGAGAAAAAATGATCTCAAAGTATTTAAATTGTCATTTAAAATAGCAGTTGTTTATGGATTGATTGGTATTATTGGTGTAGCCTACATGGGACATCGCATGGCTGATCATATAGTTAAAACACAACCGATGAAAATGGCAGCAATGGAATCACTTTGGGAATCTGAAAATCCTGCCAGTGAAGCTATCATTGCGTTTCCAGATCAGATCGGCAAAAAAAACTTTTATGCACTGAGAATACCACATGGACTTGATTTACTGGCATACGGTAAATGGACAGGCAGAGTAGCAGGAATAAATGAGATACAAAAAGAATATGAGGCTAAATATGGTCCAGGAGATTATATACCCCCTGTTGCTGTAACATTCTATGCCTTCAGAGCAATGGTTGGTGTAGGAATGCTTTTACTCATAATTGCAATTTATCTATTTTTTAAGACTGTCATCAGAAATAATTTCAAGTTTAATAAATGGGTAATGAGAGGGCTTATGGTCTGCATAATTTTCCCCTATATTGCAAATATCACAGGATGGATAGTTACAGAGGTTGGTCGACAGCCATGGATAGTACACGGTCTGATGAAAACAAGTCAGGCAATGTCTCCTAATCTTACATGGGGTGATATAGCCACCTCACTGATTGCAATATTCGTAGTTTATACAACACTTACAATTGTGGCAATATTCTTACTATGGAGATATGCAGTACTTGGTACATGGGATTTTCAAATTAAAAAAATAAACAGCGAGGAGGAGTAAAATTATGGATATTAATATATTCTGGTTCATAATAATTGTCTTTTTATTTACAGGTTTTTTCTTCCTCGAAGGATTTGATTATGGCGTAGGAATTATTTTACCTTTTGCAGCAAAAAATGATGAATCCAGACGTATGGTTTTTAATAGTATAGGCAGTGTATGGGATGGCAATGAAGTTTGGATGATAGGCGCAGGAGGGGTTATTTTTGCAGCATTTCCACAATGGTATGCCACAATGTTCAGCAGTTTCTACATGGCTTTGCTAGTTATACTCTTCGCCTTAGCTTTAAGAGGAGTAAGCTTTGAATTTAGAGGAAAAAGTAAACATAGAACATGGCGAAAAACATGGGATTTTCTAATGTTTATTGCCAGTTTGCTGTTAGCTCTGTTGTGGGGTGTTTTTGTTGGGAATCTGGTCCGTGGGATTCCAATTGGTCCTAAAATGACGTATGTTGGTAATTTTGGAGATCTTCTTAATGTCTATTCACTTTTTGTAGGCTTAACTTTTGTATTTCTCTTTGCTCTTCACGGATGTGCCTTTGTAAGATTAAAACTCCAGAAAGACAGCATTATAACTAAACGTATAGATAAAGGACTTCCTGCACTTCATTTAATCACATGTATCATTTTTATAATTTTCATAGGCTACACAACTATAGAAACAAATATTCTGCATAATTTACCACCATTGATATTAGCAGTTTTATCACTACTGGCACTGATTGCAGCTGGCATAAAAATCAGAAAAACTCAAAAGAGTACTTTTATATTTACATCAATAACTATTGCGCTTATAACTATTACTGTTTTTGTTTATAATTATCCTAATGTTCTAGTATCATCATTGAACCATGATTGGAACTTAACAATATATAATGCAAGTTCCTCTGCATATTCTATGCATATAATGCGCACAGTAGCACTGATATTTGTACCTATAATACTAGTTTATCAATGCTTCTCCTATTGGGTATTTAGAAAAAGGTTAACTTCTAAAGATCTTGAATATTAATGAAAGTTGACCGTCAGACATTATCATTAATACATGACGGTCAACCTCTGTTCATTCTAAATATTACCTGCGGAGTACTGGTCACTTTTACAATTGTAATACAAGCATATATCTTAAGTGATATTATTAATGCTGTATTCCTGCACAAAAGTTCAATTCATGAAATTTTATATGAATTGATAATTTTTCTTATTCTGAGTTTTATACGTTCTGTATTCATCTGGAGTTTCGAATCTTCGTCAGGTATCCAGGGGATAAAAATAAAAAATAAGATTAGAAATAGATTAAATAAACACCTTACATCTCTTGGTCCTGAAAATTTAAAAAATGAACGTAGCGGAGAAATTGTCAATACATCAACAACTGGGATTGAATCCTTAGGTGTTTACTTTGAACAATATATTCCCAGTCTTTTTCTGGCACTATTATCTCCATTAATTATTGTCTGTTTTGTATTTTATATTGATCCTCTTTCAGGAGCTATATTCATCATTACAGCTCCGCTCATTCCATTTTTCATGTTTCTTATTGGATCAAAAGCAAAGAGCATGACAGACCGTCAGTGGAAAACTCTTAGCTATTTAAGTTCACATTTTCTTGATGTTCTTCAGGGATTAACCACCCTTAAAATATTCGGACAGTCAAAAAATCAAACTTTAAAAATCTCTGAAATAAGTGAAAATTTCAGATCAGTAACAATGAAAACCTTAAAAATAGCATTTCTCTCATCTTTGACTCTAGAACTTATTTCCACATTAAGTATTGCTATTATAGCTGTTTCAATAGGGATCAGACTCATGTATGGTCAAATAGCCTATGAGGAGGCTCTATTTATCCTCATCATTGCACCTGAACTCTATGCACCACTTCGAAATCTTGGTGCACATTTTCATGCTGGGATGGAAGGAATGAGTTCCGGTAAAAGGATTTTTGAAATATTAGATAATAATAATTCAATCCTGCTGAATAATGTAGAGAATTATTCCCATCCTGTACAGCTAAGCCGAAAAGAATACTCAGAGACTAATGCATTTCCAATAAAATTTTCAAATGTCTCATTTAAATATGAAAATGAGAGCAGTTTAATCCTCAGTGATATTTCCTTTGAAATTAATAAAGGCGATAAAATCGTTATCAATGGAGTAACAGGGAGCGGCAAATCAACAATTATAAAACTGCTTTTAGGTTTTATTTTACCTATAGAAGGCAGTATCGCTTTTGGAAATAATATTTTAGATTCTGAGAGCATCAGTGATATACGTTCAATAATTTCATGGGTGCCACAAAAACCATATCTTTTCAATTCAAGTATCAGAGAAAACATATGCCTTGGGAAACCCGATGCTAATGAAAAATTAATTAAAAATGCAGTAAAATCAGCATGCCTGGAAGAATTCATAAGCTCTTTAAAAAACGGGTATGATACCGTAATAGGAGAAAGAGGCACTAAACTAAGCGGAGGTCAAGCTCAGCGTTTGGCTATTGCCAGAGCACTTATAATGGATTCCCCAATACTGGTAATGGATGAATCAACATCATTTCTTGACCCGATATATGAATATGAAATACTAAAAAATTTACAAAAAAAATGTTTAGACAAGACAGTTATAACAATTGCTCACAGATTAAATATTATAAAAAATGCAGATATTGTTATGACATTAAATAACGGCAAACTTATGAATCTTTATAATAAATAAAAATGTTTACAATACGATTAATAAAAAACAGTTTCCCATATACCTGGTTGATGTTGCTAGGCCTGCTGCTTGCAGTTATTACAATATTTTGTGGTATAGGATTAATGATG
Source organism: Victivallales bacterium (assembly GCA_036011305.1). GTDB lineage: Bacteria > Verrucomicrobiota > Lentisphaeria > Victivallales > GWF2-38-69 > DASCNA01. The sequence goes on along the minus strand of DASCNA010000267.1, from coordinate 46,429 downwards.
ACTGCCGCATTCCTTATATCCATGGCAGCACTCCAGCCGTTACTGGGACAATTGCAAATGGCAATTGTCGGTGTTAGATTTTTCGGTACATTCAGAGGTGTATTCAGATACTCAGAACGCCTTGTTTCCCATAATGTAACTTTCAGGCTTTTAAAGAAATATCGGATATGGTTTTATCAAAAGGTTGAACCTTTAGCTCCGGCTAATTTATTTCCATACAATACAGGAGATCTTCTGAGGAGAGTAGTTGCAGATGTAGAAAGTCTTGATAACATATATATACGACTTATTCTTCCTCCTTTAGCCGCCATACTTATTTCAATCATCATGTGGTTTTTTTTCCTGTTTTTCAGTATTAAAATTGCTGTACTGGTTACAGGAGCACTCTATCTTTCAGGTTTCATTATACCGTCAATATGCTATCTTACGGCTAAACAGACCGGAATTCAGATAACAAATATGCATTCACAACTGACAGTAACAACTCTAGATGAAACACAGGGGCTGGCAGATTTGACAGTTTTTAATCAAGTTGAATCATATTTGGAAAAACTACAGAATATAAACAATAAACTCTCTATTCTCCAAAAACGTATGGCTATAATAAACAGCTATAATCAATCTGCACTTAACCTAATAATGAATATCACTGTACTTATATCTATTTTTTTAATGGTTCCTGCAATACACCGCTGGGCTTTTGACGCAATTATTTCTGCAGTCATAGTTTTAGGAATAATGTCAGCATTTGAGGCTGTAACACCGATCCCCTCCGCATTTCAACAAATGGGATCAACAATAAAAGCAGCAAAAAGAGTTTTTGAAATTATTGATTCCAAACCGACTATTGATGAATCTTTTACAGCAGAAAATGTCACTCCTGATCAGTTCGATATTTCTTTTAAAGATGTAAATTTTGAGTACTCTGCCAACTCAGGCTTCAGGCTTAGCAAATTAGACTTTCACATCTCGCAAGGTACTGTAAGCGGAGTAGTTGGACCAAGCGGTTCAGGTAAAAGTTCACTAATAAATCTGCTCATGAGATTCTGGGACTATAATTCCGGTTCCATACTGCTTGGAAACTGTGAATTTAGAAAATTTAAGCAAGAAAATATTCATAAATATATAAGTCTTTGTCAACAACATATACATATGTTTAACGAAACTATAAAAGAAAATTTAGTATTGACAAACCCCACAGCTTCAGACAGCGAGATAGAATCAGCACTAAAGCTATCTGAAGCATATGATCTGACAATGTCTCTTCCCAAAAAATTAAATACCGCCATTGGAGAACTTGGATTAAAACTTAGCGGTGGAGAACTACGAAGATTAGCCATTGCCAGAACTCTACTATCTCAAAGCCCTATACTTATTTTTGATGAACCGACAGCAGACCTTGACATCAAGACAGCAGAGAAAATTGTAGAGAATCTGTATTCTCTTAGAGGAAAACGGACAATTATCATAATCTCCCATATAATTACAAAACAGTTTAAAAAATTTGATAATATAATAGTAATGCGTAATGGTAGTATATTAGAAAAAGGAAACCACTGTGACCTGCTAAAAAGCAGGAACAGTTTATACCTTAAAATATTTGAATTGCAAAATTGTAAAAAATAGGTAGTAAGATCAATGACTAGAAATATAAATATTTGGTTTTTGGCCTGCAGGCCAAAAACGCTTTCTGCTTCATTAGCACCTGTGTTAATTGGTACAATAATGGCCTATGAAACTGGAAGTATTCATATATTTATCTCAATTATTACTTTTTTATCTGCGCTTGGGATACAAATAGGGACAAATTTAGCTAATGATTATTTTGATTTTAAAAACGGTGCTGATACCAAAAAGCGATTAGGTCCTGTAAGAGTTACGCAATCCGGTTTAATACCATCTATAAAGGTTCAAAAAGCATTTATACTTGTTTTTCTGATTGCTATTCTTTTAGGCATCATTTTACTCATCAGAGGCGGATGGCCTATTTTAGTAATAGGTGTTTTTGCTATTGCGTTAGGTCTGTTATACACAGGAGGCCCATATCCTTACGGATACCATGGACTAGGTGATATTATAGTACTCATTTTTTTCGGTCCTGTTGCTGTAGGCGGTACATATTACCTGCAAACATTAAGTATAAATTTTACAGTAATACTCGCTGGATTTGCCCCTGGACTTATCTCCATGGCTATATTAACTGTAAACAATTTAAGAGATATTAAAAGTGATGCTGCCGCAGGCAAAAACACGATAGCAGTTCTTTTAGGTGAAAATTTCGCACGAAAAGAGTATTTATGGGCTATTGTAATTGCATGTTTAATCCCTATTTTCATTATCCCTTTCAATCCACATCACCTTTTTTCGCTAATAGCAGTTTTAACTATTCTGCCAGCTTATCCTCTGTTAATAAAAATCATCAATGATCCTGTTGATAAACGTTTAAATAATGTTCTGGCTAAGACCAGCTTGCTCCTTGTTGTATACACGGTGCTTTTTGTGATTGGATGGTCTGTTTGATCTTACATAATTTTAAAATAAATAAATTTTCTCTGCCTTTAATTAAAACTCTGAATATTAAAGGAACTCTTTTAAAAGAGCGTTCAGGAATAATAATTGAATTAATTGATAATGAAGGATATTCAGGCAGAGGAGAAATCAGCCCACTCCCTGGATTCAGTCGGGAAACCTTATGCAGTGCAATTATACAAACAGAAAAGATAAAAGAAAAATTACTGTTTAGCTCTATTCCTGTGAAAGGCGAAGCTCTGTTAGATTCATTATATTTATTTACAAAAAATTTTAATCTGTTTCCTTCAGTAGTTTTTGGCTTAGAAACAGCAATTATAAATCTCATATCTAGCAAAACAGGACAATCTTTTCATCAATTTTTATCTGACAGTTTTAATAATAAAATATATATAAATGCCTTAATCGATAAGTTAGACAGTTCTGTGTTTTCACAATTTTCATACTTATATAAATCAGGCTATAGGACTATAAAAATCAAGTTAGGAAAAAATGACCCTGATGTTGAAATTAGAATGATTAAAGAATTAAATAAAGTATACAGAGGCAAAGTTAAGTTGCGGTTTGATGCAAATGCAGTTTGGAATTACAGCGAAGCACTATATTATATTAAATCTTTGAAAAATATTGAATCATTAGAATATATTGAAGAACCTTTAAAAGATACTTCCCTTTTAATGAAATTAGTCAGAGATACAGACGCACCAATTGCTCTTGATGAAAATCTTCAATCTTTTTATTCAAATTATCCAAATTATTTAAATATAATTAATGCTTTTGTTTTGAAACCAACTATTTTAGGCGGTATAAGAAAAACTATGCAGTTAGTTAAATTATCAGAAAAAATAGGTGCAGTGTGCGTTATTTCTGATACTTTCCAATCAGGTCTTGGGGTAAATACATTAATTAATATTTCTTCTGCAATACCGCACAGCGGCTGTACTGCAATGGGGTTAAATACCTATACATGGCTAAAAAATGATATTCAAGGATATAAAATTATTATAAAAAATGGTGTTGTTGAATTATGAATAATATGTTAGATTTCAATAAAATCTTCATAAAATATGCAAACAATACTGCACTTATTACTTCAGGAGAAAAAATTAACTATGGGCATCTATTCAATACTATTTTTCATCTTCATTCACATTTCATTGAACTCGGAATAAAACAGAATGACTATATTGCTGTTTTGGACAGTTCTACTCACAGACAAACCCTAGCAATTCTTTCAATTATTCTATACGGAGCTGTAGCAATACCTATAAACAATAAATTTCCTCCAAACAATATTGCTACTATGCTAAAATCTATAAATTGTGAAAAAATCTTTTCTGATGAGAATATTACTTGGATTGGCGCATTCAACTTAAAATTGCGTGTTTTACCATCAGACATATTTAAAATTTCAGACAGAGAACCATCTAACCTTGTAAAAATTCCCAAAATAATATTAGATAGAAAATCAACCATTCTATTTACATCTGGAAGTACAAATTCTCCAAAAGCGGTAGTTCATTCTTTTGGCAATCATTATTGCAGTGCATTAGGATCAAATGCAAATATAAAAATTCTGCCGGAAGACAAATGGCTTTTATCTCTTCAACTGCACCATATAGGAGGACTCGCAATCCTTTTCCGAACATTCATTGCAGGAGGAACAATTGTCATACCTGAAAAAAACACGAATTTGTTAGAAATTATTCTTCGTCATCAGATCACACATGTTTCTATGGTTCCTACACAATTAAAACGTTTAATTGAAATTCTGCCGACTAAAAAAAAACTGAAGCACCTGAAAGCAATATTAATAGGTGGTGACAAAATAACAAAACGGCTATTTAACGATGCTAAGAAGTACAAACTACCAATCTATCTAAGTTACGGTTCTACAGAGATGTCTTCTCAAATTACAACAACATCGGAACAGCAAATTTACGATAATAATATAACATATGGAAAATCCCTGCTGCATAGAAAAATTATGCTAAATAATGCAGGTGATATATTAGTAAAGGGTAAAACCTTATTCAAAGGTTATGCCTATGAATCCAATACAATAACCAGACTCACTTCTTCCGGCTGGTTTGAAACAGGAGATATAGGAAAATTTGATGACGATGGCAATCTAATAATTACTGGACGTAAAGATAATATGTTCATTTCTGGAGGCATAAATATTCATCCTGAAGAAATAGAACAGATTCTTGAGAATCATCCATCAATCTTCAAAGCTGTAGTAATCCCAGTCGATGATATAGAATTTGGCAAAAGATCAATAGCCATTGTGCATATGGAGGAAAAACAAATTATAGATCATGAAAATTTCAATGCATTTATAAGAAAGTTTTTACCTGCCTATAAATGCCCTATAAAGTACTATAAATACACTGAATTAGAAGATTCGTTTAAAACAGACAGAAAATATCTGACAGAGATTTTCCAAAAGCTATATACTCATGATAAATAGTGTCTGCCATAATCTGATACACAACTTAAGTTTATTTTCGTCCTGAATATATAGTTACACTACCAAAGCTCATTCGATGAAGTGAAGTTTCTTTGAAATTCATTTTGTGCAAGTATAATATAAAATCTTTCCCGCTTGGAAAAGATTTTATTGTTCGTGCCAAATAAAAATATGCACTAAAATTACCAGATACAATCCCCCCAATAATAGGGAGCAGACAGGAAATATACAGTATGAACAACTTTTTAATAACTCGTTTTTCTGGAATAGAAAATTCGAGAATTAATAACTTACCTGATGGTTTCAATATACGGTAGATTTCTGCCAAACTCTTCTCCAGATCATAAACATTTCGTATTCCAAACGAAATAGTTACAATATCTATACTATTATCAGCCAAAGAAATATCGACTGCATCACCACATACAAAATTAATTTTCTCAACTAGATTTTTCTTTCTAGCTTTATAACGACTCCTATCAAGCATTTCCAGGGACATATCCATACCAATCAATGTAGGAATTGTCACATTCTTTTTTTTAATTATTGAAAATAGCTGGTCACCAGTTCCGCAGCATAAATCCAACAGTGTATCAATTCTATCCGGAATATATTTGGCTACCTGTTTACGCCATCCAAAATCTAATCCAAAAGATAATAGATGATTAATAAAATCATATTTGGGACCGATCTTCGTGAACATATCCAATATTGCTGATTTTTTTTTTATTATCATAGAGTGCATTACCTAACAATTGCAATAAGAAAAATCATTATAAAAATAAAATTTATCTGACATTAATATATCCAATTCAAGTATGTTTTTCGAATACTCCAAATGATGTTTATTCCAAAACATCATTAAATAAAAAGCTTGTCTATAACATCTTAAATCATATATTAAAGATTTGAGTAATAAATTAATTTGGATATACTGCAAATAATGGAATTAACTAAAGCAAAAGAACTTCTATTAACAGCTATTAGAAAAAAGATCTTCCAATATAATAAAGAAGGAATTCAGGAATTTACATTTATTAGAAAAGCAATATCTATAAATGAATTAGATTTGCTCTCTTGGCTTTATAGTCAAAAGAGTGATCTGAATAAATTTTACTGGAATGATAAAATCGGAGATTTGGAAGTTGCAGGTATATGTATTGCAGATCAGTACACTGATAGATTTATTGATGAAAATAAACTTAGTAATTCATTGGAATATTTACATAAAAAAATAATATCAGCTCCAGATGGTATTCGTTATTACGGGGGGATGAATTTTTGTAAAGATTATTCTTCAGAAAAAAAGTGGCAGCCTTTTGGAAGATATAATTTTATTGCACCAGAATTCGAGTTAATCAATATGAAAGGAAAATATACTTTAGCATGTAATTTTCTTTATTCTCCAAAGCAAAATATTTCTTCACAATTAGCTAAATTCAATAATGAATTTGATACAATAAAATGGAATTCCACGCGAAGTAATAATCAAAGCATATTTAACAGGACAGTTAGAACAAACTACATTCCAGACAAAGAAAAATGGAATAATATTATAAATAATGTTTTAAATTCAATAAAAAAAAATACGGTGGATAAAATTGTAGTATCCAGAGTAGTCCAAATTATTAAAAAAAATGAAATTGATATTCAAAAAATCATTCATAATTTGACAATATCAAATCCTAAAACTGTTATTTTTGCTTTTCAACCTGAGAAATTTATGACATTTACAGGAGCAAGTCCTGAACTTTTGTATAGTCGGGAAAATGATTGCATCAAAGCACAAGCTATTGCTGGAACAAGAATTCGCGGTAAAAATAATAAAACAGATTGTTTGCTGGGCAAGGAACTCCTAACATCTCAAAAAGAATTATCAGAACATAAATATGTTCTGCAATATGTTGAAAATTCTTTAAAAAAACTATGTTCGAATATAACAGATAAGCAGAAGCAGAAAATTTTAAAACTTTCAACACTGCAGCATTTGTGTTCTAATTTCGAAGGAAAATTAAATAAACAAATCACAGACAATATGATTTTGTCTGAACTGCATCCTACTCCTGCCACAGGAGGCTGTCCTACCGAAAGAGCTTTGGAGATGATACATAAATATGAACCATTTGAGAGAGGATGGTATTCGGCCCCTATCGGCTGGCTTTCAAAAGATTCAGCAAAGTTTGTTGTAGCGATTAGATCAGCTTTAATTAATCAAAAATCTATTTCTATTTATGCCGGTTCAGGAATTGTTGAAAAATCTACCCCTGACAATGAGTGGCAAGAAACAGAAGATAAAATAAATAATTTTTTAAAATCCTTAGTATAATTTATTATTCTATAAATACACATCTATCTATTTTATTTTTTCTATTATTAAGTTGAGCCATTCTTTCTGGTCAGAAGATTTTATAAGAAGATTGATAATAAAAAATCCAAGGCAGAATATGCAACCGGCTATGCAGAGAGATATTATGCCCCTCCAGTCAATTCTGTTTAATATTGCAAGTTTATGGCACAAGCCGTAAAGATATAGAGAAACAGCTATAGCTATAAATGCTGAAAGCAAAGTTTTTACTAAAGATATTAAAACATCAGTTTTAGCATTAGATCTGCTTCCTAATTTTCTTAATAAAAACAGTAAAATAAAACAGTTGGCGAACGAGGAAATAACAGTCGCCAAAGCAATTCCACCCTGTCTTAAAGGATACATTAAAATCAGGTTTAACACAAAATTTAAAACAACACAAAACAGAGCTACTTTTACTGGAGTTTTCATCTCTTTTCTTGAATAATATGCAGAAACAATTATTTTCAGCATACAAAAAGCCGGAATTCCCAAACAGTAAAACAGCATGGCCCATGCAGCTTCATCAAGTGATTTAACACCAAATCTATCTCCCTTATAGATTAACGATAAAATAGGAAATCTGAAAAATAACAAAAAAACAGCGATTGGAATGGAAATAAAAATCATCTGCTTTAATCCGTAAACCAAATTCCCAATCAATTCTAAAACCTTTTTTTCAGCAGCATTTTTAGACATTGCTACAAGGCAGGCATTCCCAAGCGAAACAGCAAAAATTCCGATAGGCAGATAAATTAATCTTTCGCTGAAATAAAGTGCAGGAGCGGCATAATCACCTAAATAAACAGCAATAAAGCTATCTACCAAAGTATTTATCTGCATAGCAGCCGCCCCTATAAAGCCAGGAATCGCCAAAGTAACAAATTCTTTAACAATTGGACAGTTCCATAATCCAGGAATAAAATGATGCGGCATAGCATCTATTTTATAAAGCAGATACATGAGCAAGGCAAGTTGAAATATTCCTGAGATAAAAACTGCCCAACTCATTCTATTTATTAAAATTTCTGTACTTGAATTACAGTATAATGCCACTGCTATTATTATTGCAATATTCAGTATTACCGATGTCATAGCAGGCAGGAAATAATGTTCAAATAAATTTAAAATCCCGGCACATATTCCAGTAAGACAGATAAAAAGAGTATAAGGCATCAGTATCGGCATTAAACCTAACGCAGCATTGACTCTATAAACCTGAAAATACGATTGCAGAAATATACTAATAACAGCAATAACTACTGCTATTATTCCTAATGCTAAGGTAATTGTAGCCAAGATGGTACCAAAATTTTTGCGCCCCTCTTCCATCCCTTTATTTTTTATAATGTCTCCAAGCAGTGGTATCAACGCTTGTGTGGCAGCTCCTTCTCCAAGAAACCTTCTGAATGTATTTGGTATCCTGAAAGCCAAAACCCATGCACTCATGGATGCACCACCGCCGACAAACCTGGCAACCATAATATCTCTGATCAAACCAACTATCCTGCTTAACAAAACAGCCATCGATCCGGAAATGCCTTTTCTGATTATATGTCTGGACATTATTAAAAAATATATTATATTTGTTTTTTGCGATTATTAATTTTACAATAATAATATCTTTATATTACAAAGATATCCATAAACAATATTGAAGTTAATAAATTGTTATTTACATTTTTAGTATTTTGGGACTTTTATTAAAATTTGAATTCGGCTGGCTTGGGTTTGATTGATCCTACCAACGGCATTTTATGTTATGGACATCACATACCGCTAAATTCTTCATATCACCCATCAAAAACATTACCTGTTTCGGGTTCTATACGTGGAGGTGCAACAGCCAAAATGTTTTACAATTTATCTCTCAGTCTCATACAAAAGAACCTATATTAAACTGTATTATTTAATTTTCTAAACAATATAATAAAAAAATTAAACTCTTTTATTATTGCTGAATTTGTTGAAAAATAATAGAATTATAATATGATAATCCCCTTTATTTATATTTTAACTGCAAGGTTTACCACTTATTAAGGAATAGTAATAGTTTTGAGCAAGATCGACATAGTAGAAAAATTAGATGTAAACACAACGATGAAATCTTTAGGTCTGGTTTTCGGTGATATAGGCACGAGTCCAATCTATACTTTAACTGTGATTTTCCTCTTATTAAAACCTACTGAAAGTAATATTATAGGAATACTTTCTTTAATTATTTGGACTTTAACAATAATAGTATCAGTTAAATATGTCTGGCTGGCAATGAGTTTAAGCAAAAAAGGAGAAGGTGGAACAGTAGTGTTGATGGAAATACTCCTGCCTATGCTTAAAAAAAGTAAAAATGTAGTATTATGTCTGATTCTAGCCTATCTTGGTATATCTCTACTAATTGGTGACGGCATCATTACTCCTGCGATTTCAATTTTAAGTGCTGTCGAAGGAATTCGGCTTTTACCTCATTTCCACCATATTTCCCAAGATATACTTATCTTAATAGCATCTTTAATTGCTTGCTTGCTTTTGTGTTATCAACATAAAGGGACTGAAAAAGTAGCGAAAACTTTTTCACCAATCATGATGATATGGTTCGCAGCACTCTTTTTTTACGGTATTATATATTTTATTCAGATGCCATCTATATTAAAAGTTATTAGTCCTTACTATGCTCTTAACTTCCTTTATCAAAACGGATTTGTAGGATTTTTGTCTCTTTCAGAAGTTATTTTGTGCGCTACAGGCGGAGAAGCTTTATATGCAGATATGGGCCATTTAAGAAGAAGGCCGATAACTCAGGCATGGTGTATTGTTTTTATTGCATTATTATTTAATTATCTCGGACAGGGAGCTTACCTGATCAAATATGCTGATTCTACAAACATTCTTTTCGGCATGGTTTATCACTTTTCACCCAGCCTTTATATCCCTTTTTTAGTTTTAAGTATTTTTGCTACTGTTATAGCTTCACAAGCAATGATTTCAGGGATTTTTTCAATTGTTTACCAGGCAATTACCACAAGGCTGATGCCTATGCTTAAAATTGATTATACTTCAGATAAAATTAAAGGCCAGATTTATATTGGCACTGTAAACTGGTTTCTACTTGCTGCCATTCTTATAATAATGCTAATTTTCAGAACTTCAGATAAACTTGCAGCAGCTTATGGTCTTGCTGTAATGGGAGCCGTGGTATTTGCCGGAATTATGATGATTATGATTTTTCATAAACAAAAAAACAGAGTCAAACTTTTTTTTACCATTATAGTTACTAGTATTGCTTCCGTATATTTTGCATCAACTCTATTCAAAATCCCATATGGTGGATACTGGTCTCTAATATTAGCATGTATTCCATTAGGTGTTATTGTTATTTTTACATTAGGACAGAAAAAACTATTTAAGACATTAAGACCTCTAAGGCAGGAAGTCTTTCTGCATTCATATAAAGATGCTTATTCAAAACTTAGCAGAATATCAGGTACTGGTCTTTTTTTAGTTAGAGATATAAAACATATACCTCCTTATGTAGCTCATACTATATTTAAAAATGAAATAATTTATGATAATAATATATTTGTTTCGATTATAAGAAAAAATAGTGGACCTTACGGAGTTCATGCTTTTTATAGAAAAGACCTTGCTCCCGGATTAAAAGTTTTTGAAATTAGATTGGGATATATGGAACTTGAAAATGTTGAAAAGATTTTAAGAAAATCAGGAATAAGAGAAAAAACAATTTTCTACGGACAGGAAGAAATAATGACAAATAATTTAATTTGGAAAATATTTGCTTTTATGAAAAGAAATGTTCCATCATATGTTCAGTTTTATAAACTACCGCCAAATGAACTTCACGGAGTTATATCAAGAGTAAAAATGTGAACAAAAATATTAATCTTGAACTCCTTAAATTATTTCAATGCAGCTAATTCAAAAAGATAATAAACCCTTAAAAACTGTTTTCAAGTTAACTCCGCTAGCTATGTGTTATGTAGTGGCAATGGATTTAATCGTACCTGCCATTCCAGAACTTGTGCATTTTTTTCATTCTTCACAAGTACAAATTCAACTTATTATAAGCCTGTTTGCACTATCAGGCGGCATTATGCAATTATTTATCGGTCCTCTACTGGATAAGTTCGGCAGACGTAAAATAAGCTTAATATGTGCTATTCTATATATTTTATCATCTCTATTATGTGCCTTTTCTATCAGCCTTATACAATTAATAATATCTAGATTTATTCAGGCTTTTTTTGCTACAGGTTTACTTGTGACCTCTTTTGCTATAATAAAAGATATCTACACTGACAAAGATGCAGCCAAAAGTTATAATTTTCTAAATGCTGTTATGGGGGTATCTCCTCTATTAGCTCCAGTGCTTGGTAGCTATCTGGATATATGGTTTGGATGGCGCTCAATGTTTATTTTCCTCTCAATATTAGGTGTTATAACATATTTTACTATTTATTACTATATAAATGAAACAATTCAAAAGAAATCTAAAGAACCACTAAATCTCTCTGTATTTCGGCATTATTTTCATATATGGAAAAATAAACAATTTATAAGATATACCGCAGCTGTTACATCTGGTCTGACATACCTGTTAATCTTTTTCTCTATCTCTCCATATATACTTCAGAGCTTACTTGGGCTTTCCAAAATAGAATTCAGTTTATGGTTTGCATTTATGGGTATAGCAACATTTTCAGGGAGTATTTTTGGAGCAAAAATTGTATCTAAAATAGGAATATTAAATACAGTTTATCTGGGAATAATACTCTCTTTACTTGGATCACTGCTAATGTTTTTTTGGTATATTTTCTTTGGTTTAAGTATAGCCAATTTTATTATTCCAATGATATTTATCGGAATAGGCGGGATACTATGTATGGGATCTGGAACAGCAGGAGCTATGGAAATTTTTCCTGAATTTGCTGGATCAGCATCTGCATCTATATGTTTTTTTGAATTCAGCATCAGTGCTGTTATCGGAATTATTATAATGTCATGGCAAGTTACATCTACATTATCTTTTTCAATTCCAAGTTTAATTATAAGTTCTATATTATTAATTATATTTTCAATGGAAATTATTAAAACTAAGAATAGTAAAAACCTGTATTGAGAATAGTTTCAGCAATACAGGTTATAAAATATATAAATTAAATATCAAAAATGTAATTATAAATTAGCATTTTGAAGCTATTTAAATGCATCTTTATACATTTGCACATATTCATCAGCTGTTCTTTTCCATGAAAAATCAATTGACATTCCATTGTAGACAATTCGTTCAAAATTTTCAGGTTCATTTTTATAAATATCTTCAGCCCACTTTAATGTATAATACAATGCTTCATCTGTGAGATCATGAAATTTAAAACCTGTAGCATTATTTATATTGTCCTGAGAATAATTAATAACTGTATCTTCGAGACCTCCAGTTCCTCTTACTACAGGAACTGTTCCATAACGCATACTGTACATTTGATTTAAACCGCAAGGTTCATAGCGTGACGGCATAACGAAAAAGTCACTTCCCCCTTCAATCATATGTGCAAGTTTATTGCTGTATCCAATATAAACTGAAAATTTATCCGGATATTCTCCATTCAGTCCTGACAACACCCCTTCAACAGCAGAATCTCCAGTTCCCAGCACTATAACCTGAATATCATCTTCTTTTAATAGTCCCTGAATAGCATTCCCAAATACATCAATACCTTTCTGTGTTGCTAGACGGGATACAATGCCAAAAATAGGAACATCAGGATTAATCGGCAGAGAGAATTCCCTCTGAAGTGCTTCTTTGCATGCCTTTTTGCCGTCCATATCATCCCGGGAAAAATGAGCTGGTAAATATGGATCTGTTTCAGGGTTCCATTCATTTACATCAATGCCGTTAAGAATACCTTTCAGCTTGTCTCTAAACTGTACATGCTGAAGAGAAGAATCAAGGGTAAAACTATATTCCGGACTTAATATTTCTTTTGCATAGGTCGGACTTACTGCATTAACCATATCAGCCGTCAAAATGCCAGCATTGAGAAAATTTAGCCTATCATGGTACTCAAGACAAGTATGGTTAAAATATTCCCATCCTAATCCTGTTAAAAATAGATTATTTTTATCAAATGTCCCCTGGTAACCGATATTATGTATAGTTAACACTGAGCGACAATTTTTAAAGTTATCAAAATTCCAGTAAAGAGGAGTTTTAAGATAAACGTTACATAATGCTGTGGGCCAGTCATTTGTATGCAGTATATCTGGAGTTAAATCAAGTGCTAAAACTGCCTGCATAGCGGCTCTGGAAAAGAAAATAAATCTTGATGCATTATCGCCAAATTCAACTCCGCTGTAATCATAAAGAGAAGGACGATCAAAATATTGATTATATTCAATAAAATAAAAACACAAGTTTTCATTAATTTGGTGTTCCCTAACCTGAGCCCACTCTGTTGACCAGCCAAAAGGAACCCCAAGTAAAGATTCTTTTACTGTTGTTTTAAGTGTCAAATCTTTCATTACCTGAGGGTAATAAGGCATAATAACTGAAACTTTGTGTCCATTTTCAGACAAAGCCAGCGGTAAGGCCGACGAAACATCCGCTAATCCTCCTGTTTTTGCATAAGGTGCGGCTTCACTTGTAATCCAAACAATATTCATTTGTTCCCTCTCTTTTTATTTTTATGTAATAAATTATCAACTGAAATTATGATCAACATTTGATATCTTTTAAAAAGCATTGTATATAAAATAAACCATGTTTAATAGACTTTAAAGTAATATTTGGAGGTTTTTTGATGCGTAGATCAGTTCTTGCAATGATCATGGCTGGTGGAGAAGGAACTAGGCTATCGCCTTTAACACTCGAAAGAGCTAAACCAGCTGTACCGTTCGGGGGGAAATATCGTATAATAGATTTTGTTCTCAGTAATTTTATTAACAGTGGAATTAACAGTATTTTTGTTGTTACACAATTTAAATCACAAAGTTTAACAGAGCATATTATTAATGGATGGAATACTTCATCAAATCACGGAGTAGGTAATTTCATTATCCCTGTTCCAGCACAAATGCAGACAGAAGATCGTCACTGGTATTCAGGAACTGCAGACTGTATACATCAAAATCTGCATCTTATTGAAGATTTTTCACCAGATGTAGTTGCTATATTTGGAGGCGATCATATTTACCGTATGGATGTTAGCCAATTGATTGACTTTCATGAAGAAAAAGACGCTACAGTAACAGTAGCTGCAATACCTGTCCCTGTTGAGGAAGCAAGTGATTTTGGTGTAATTCAAGTAGATGAAGATTGGAGAATCGTAGGTTTTCAGGAAAAGCCTAAAAATCCTCAGACCATTCCTGGCAATGACAAAATGTCTCTTGTATCTATGGGAAACTATATTTTCAACAGCAGAGACTTAGTCGCGCTGCTTAAAAAAGATGCAAAAGATGAAACAAGCAGTCATGACTTTGGAAAAAACATTCTTCCTTCACTTGTTCCGACCGGAAAAATTTTTGCATATAATTTTCATACAAATAAAATTCCTGGTCGTAAAGCAGGAACAATACCTTACTGGAAAGATGTTGGCGGCCTGAAGGCATATTATGAAGCCAATATGGATTTAAGAGCTACCGAACCACAACTGGATCTTTATAATGAAAGATGGCCAATTTTTAACTACAATATGAGCCTCCCTCCTGCAAAATTCGTTCATAATGAATCTAAAACAAAAGACGACAAACCAAGAATAGGTAAGGCTATAAATTCTATCGTTTCGGCTGGATGTATTATTTCAGGTTCAAATGTTGTTGATTCAGTAATGTTTAACTCATCAAGAGTTCACAGCTATTCAAAGGTTGAAGGCTCAATTTTACTCAACAGCGTAAAAGTTGGAGAAAACTGTACAGTTAAAAATGCTATTATTGATAAGCATAATGACTTACCTGATGGAACAATAATAGGAGTTAACAGAAAAGAAGATGAAGAAAACTACACTGTTGTCGATCTAGATCCAGAAAAAGGGACATGGTTAACAATTGTCCCTAAGAGAAAATCAAGAATGAAATTACCTAAGGCTGTAAGGCCAGATTATGGTGATGAAGACTAAATTTCATAATATTTATCATTTTTTTTTAAATTTCTTGTGAAATTTTTCAATTTTAGGGTAGAATAGCTATTGAACTTAATGAAATTTGAGTTTAATAGCTATTTTTGTAGAAACAACGATAAGGAGTAACTTTGCATGGATGCAGAAAAAAATCTAAAAAAACTTTCACGTACGAGTATTCCCATGAATTTTGTAAAAAAATGCAAAGGTTCATGGGATCATGACGGTTGGATGGAATTTTGTTCTTCTCTTGAAGAGAAGGGATATACACCAATTGACTTTGAGGCCGTAGGAGCTTTGCTTGAAGCGAAAAAAACTGTTTATGTTGAAAAAAATAAATAAATATTTATAACAAAACAGTGATAGAGGCTAATTTTTAAGCCTCTTTTTTTTTTATACAGTTACAACAACCAACCTGTAAACATATTTACAGTAGTATTGGTGATAAAAGCACCAAACAGAAATATCTTACCGAATGAGAAAAATACGATTGCAAATATTGCAAAAACAAATCCATTTCTCAACTCAGAGTTAATTGAATGTATTTTAGGAAAAATTACTGATATTATAGACCATCCATCCAATGGCGGAACAGGAATTAGATTAAAAATAAATAAAACTGTATTCAATACTCCCCCTATGAAAAAAAACTGAACCAACAGCGAAGTCCCGTCCCCTGTTTTTACATAAGCTATTGAAGCTGCAAAAGAAAAAAGTATAAATAAAATAAAGTTAATAAAAGGTCCTGCAAAAGCAACAATTGCTTCACTGTATTTATGTCTCATCCTATTGGGATTAACTGGTACTCCACCCCAACTTATACCTATTAACAGCAACGCAATCAGAGACATTATTCCCATCTGTTTCAATGGGTTCAAAGTTAAGTATCCATTATCATATGCAGTAGAATCGCCTTCCCATAAAGCAACCTGTGCATGAAAATATTCATGGGCACATACTGAAAAAACAACAAGAAAAATCCACATAAAATAAAATTGTGGGTTACTGAAAAGTGATTGGGCAAACAATATGATTTTTCCTTTTCTATTGAATAATAATAATATAGAAATGTTCTAAGTTTAAAATCCTTTTTTCATAAGATTATTTGTCAATTCACAAAACAAATGCTTCTATTATCTGGTATGCAGGTGTTTCATAAGGGTGAGATTCCATGATAGCTTTTACAACTTTTTCAACAAGTTCTATACGACATACCACTTCTATTTTAAACTCTTTTACATTCTCAATTTCACCCATTTTTCCAATAAATGGATTACTACCGCTTAATGCTCTAAACTGACCTTTTCCTTCAACCTCCCAACAGCAGCTATCATAACTTCCTATTTTACCTGCCCCTGCATCAAACATCGCATTCTTAACAATCTCCAAATGTGTATCTGGGACATATAAATCTATTCTATATATTTTATTCATTTTATAAGTTACTCACATAGGATTAAAAATATTATCTGACAAGTAAAGATATACTTATAATATAAATTTTATAGCTGTTAATTATATATCATCAATGTTTTTTATTTGACTAAATTATAACTTGTATTATTTTATTAATGCTTACCAAAATTGTAAATTTAAAAATTTATACTAAAAAATTAAAAAATGTGGGGGTAAATAATGGCGATAGCCAAAGATGTAGTTCACGAGCGAGAACTAAAAAGAGGGATGGTTACTCTTTTCTGTACTCAAATTTTTTCAACTTTAAGTTATGCAATATTATTGCAGACGTTAACACTGTACGGCACACAACAGCTTGGTTTATCTGTTATAGCTGTTACAGCTTTGACTGGAAGTTTTCTTGCATTTAACTTTGGTCTTCACTTTTTAGGTGGATACATGGGGGGAAGATATATTTCTAACAGGCTTCTTTTCTGTATGTCCATGGGCTTACAAATAATTGCTGCAGTATTCTTGGTGCAAACAGCATTAGCACCAATGCATTTACGTGTAACTTTTATGATGATAGGGCTTGCTATATTTCTAACAGGAAGTGGATTAAATGTAACATGCATGAATAGCATGGTAACTCAACTGTTTGATGATCCTGATGATCCAAAAAGAGAAACTGCGTTCTTGTGGAACTACAGCGGAATGAATATTGGATTTTTTGTTGGTTTTTCAGTTGCAGGATATTATCAACTTCACCATAACTTTGGAATGCTTTTTGGACTTGGTGGCGCAGCAAACATAGTTGCAATTCTTCTGATTGCCTTCAACTGGAAAGTCGTAAGAGATAGAGAAACATACCTAGTTGAAATGATTCATACAGCAAAAAGTAAATGCAAAAAACAATTCTGGAAAGGTGTCGGCGTAATTGTTATTACATTAATAATAATGCTTATTTTAATACGTCACGCAGATGTTAGTAATGCGATTATATCAGCAATCTGTGTATGTTTAATTCTTACTACAATTTTTATTGCCTACACCAGAAAAATAAAATCTGAAAGAGGAAGGATGAAAGCATTTGTATTCTTAATGCTAGCTTCATTCTTTTTCTGGGCATTATATCAGTTAGCTCCAATGGCTCTAATTCTTTTTATTGACCACAATGTAAACCTAAAAATGTTTGGTATAACAATAGCTCCTCAATGGGTTGCAAATATCAATACTGTAGTAATCGTAATAGGTGGACCTATCATGGCACTTCTGCTTGCCAAACTGAGGAAAAAAGGATACAAAGTTTCACTACCGCTTCTTTTCTCAATAGCTTTAGTATTAATTGGTGTAGGTTTTGCTATCCTTCCTATCGGAATCCATTTGGCAACTACTGCAGGTGTTGTAGCTTTTAGTTGGATTTTTTGGAGCTATATTCTCCAAAGCTTGGGAGAGTTATGTATTTCTCCTATAGGATATGCTGCTATAGGAAAATTAGTACCAAGGAAATTGCAGAATATAATGATGGGACTTTGGTGTATGATGACTGGAGTTGCAGCAATAGGAGCCAGTTATATTTCAAGAATTGCAGTCGGTAATTTTTCAGTAAAACAATTAGGCAACCCTCTACTAACAAATGAAAGCTATTTTCATACATTTTTATGGATCGGTATTCTTGCTATTATAGTTGGAATTATTATGATGATCTATATTCCAAAACTTTGCAAATTAATTGACCATGGTCCTGATGAGAATATTGATATAGATTTAAAAACGGTATAACTAAAAAGATATTTACAAAAGTAAAAAGCTCTGAGAAATTTCAGAGCTTTTTTGTTTTTAAATTTTTCCAGAAATTTAAAAATATTTACAAGGTTTAAATATTTATTTTTCCAGTGTTCCAATAAGCAAGAGCACCAAAAGTTCTTCCCCAGAAATTTGCTTTTTCTTCCGCTGGATATGAATCAACAAAATCCTGAGTCCATCCATTGTTATTATCCATATACAAATCTCTAAGTATATTAGCAGCATGCTTCGGTTTCCATTTAGCGCGAATAACAAAGTCATATATAAGACCGATCATCTTAATTGGCTGAAGAGCTGCCGGATTTGGATTGTACAATACAGTCCTACTCCAGTCGGGTATATTATTCTCTTTCTTTGCTCTATAAATTGCTTCCCCATAGTTCAAATCTTTTTCGGCATCAAATTCCTGATGAAACGAATACAGATCAGATTTTTTATACTCCCCAATAAAATCAATTAAATTATCATTGGCAGCAGGTATTACTCCTGTAAATTTCTCTCCATGCTCTGCAGCTTTATTTAGATCCCACATACAGTCTATAATGGTATTTATATCAATAACACTTTCTAAAACCTCTCCGTCAAAGTAACACCCGATAACATCGACTAAAGGAGGATCATTATCCCTTCCGTATTTCTCTTGATTTTTTTTGTGAAGACTATAAGGACTTCTAATAGAACGCATATGTGGTGATCCTTCACACCATGAATTATCAAGATTAATACAGTTATCCTTTGAATCAGATATAGTAACAGGCAGTCTACCTTCTGCTTCATTATTCTTAAATTCACTCATAGTTAACAGAGAAATATACTCAGCTATTTTTCCTAATCCGCTAAAAACAGAAGCTGCTTCAAGAGAAATACCCTTTTTCCTTCTCAAATTATTAGGATCAATAACCTTACATGCTCTTATTAAATCAGATTCAAGATAACCCATCTGCTGAAGTTCTTTACTTGAACGTTGATTTAACGGATTCTGAAATAATATATGCCCTCCTGATGGTGTATAATCCAAGAGAAAAGGCATCCCCCTGTCTGTAAATAATTTTTTGATAAAATTTAAAACAGGAACAGTTTTATTAAAATAATATTTCTGACTCTCTTTATCTGTATATAATTTATAATTATCATTGCATAAATATATTTCAAAATCCATAGGCATCAGAACCGATTGAGATTTAGCTCCAATTACGGGAATATGGACTTGAAACCCTCTTTCTTCAGTAAGATATTTAAGCTTACTTTTAGGCACAGTTATGGCTGGAAAAGCCGGATTGCAACCTTCATTTACAAGCTCTTTTTCAATTGAAATAATACAGTCATTGTATTGAAAACAATTTTTTAAATTTTTACTAATTTTTTTATAGTATTCTTGTGAATTCATTTTAAACCTGCTCAATTAAAACTTAGATATTTTTTAATAGCGCTATTTCAATTTCACTTGTTGACATATCATCTAACTCTAAAGGTGTAACTTCACAAAGTGCTTTTTCGATATCTAAAGCAGATTCTTTTTCTCCTAAGAATTCAAGCATCATTTTCAAACTCATAACAGCAGCAATGGGGTTAGCCTTGTTTTTACCTGCTATATCAGGGGCCGAACCATGAACAGGCTCAAACATTGACGGAGCGCTGTTTGTCGGGTCCAGGTTACCACTCGCAGCCATTCCCATTCCCCCCTGAGTCATTGCTCCCAAATCTGTAATGATATCTCCAAACATATTCGATGTAACCATTACATCAAATCGTTCAGGCTGGTTTACCATATGCATACATGTTGCATCAACATGATAGTATTCACGTTTTACATCAGGAAATTCTGTTTCACCTATTTTATTAAATGCTCTTTCCCACAAATCAAATGTATAAGTTAACACATTAGTTTTACCAATTAGTGCCAAAGTTTTTCTAGGTCTCTCTGATGCAATTTCAAATGCATATCTTAAACATCTTGATACCTGCTTATAATTATATACCATGGACTGAACAGCAACTTCATCCTCGCTGTTCTTCATCGTAAAACCGCCTATACCTGTATATAGTCCTCCTGTATTTTCTCTTACCACAATATAATCCAAATCCTTCGCACTTTTTCCTTTGATAGGTGTTTCAACTCCAGGATAAAGTTTAACAGGTCTTAAATTAATATATTGATCAAGATCAAATCTTAATTTCAACAGTATACCTTTTTCTAAAATGCCAGGTTTTACATCAGGAGAGCCTATTGCACCAAGATATATCACATCAAATTTTTTTAATTCTTCGATAGATTCATCAGAAAGAATTTCACCTGTATTCAAATAATGCTCTCCACCAAAAGGAAAAATTTTCTTTTGATAAGAAAAATTATGCTTTGCTGCCACCTTTTCCAGTAAATTTAATCCAACAGAAGAAACTTCCGGACCTATGCCATCTCCAGGAATAACGGCTATTTTATACTCTTTGTTATTCAAAATTCTATCCTTTCGTTTACTAAATATTTGACTATATACTTGAGTATTTTCCATATGTATTATTAAATATAGTCACTTAAAAATGCATATCTTCAATAGTTTTAACTTAATCTTAATATTCTGTTTTGACATAAGTAATAATAAAACTTAGTTTATTTAAGTAGAATTTATAATAAGATAAACATGTATTGAAGTAAATATTTTAATATACATACCGGTTAATTCAAAATTCAAGACAAAACTTAATGAAGTAGGAATTGAAATTCATAAAACAATAATGGAAAAAAAAACTAATAGTTATTCTAATAAATTCAAAATAAATTTCAGTTATAATGAAACTGCATATACAGCAGTAAAAAAACTATTAAAAGAACTAGCACTGATAATGCACCGGAATGAAAAAGGAATTATAGAGGATATCGGTGATGAATTTCTACATGATTACAGGGTTTCAATCAGGAAATCCAGATCTATTTTAACACAGCTTAAAAAAATCTATGATAAATACTTAACAGATGATTTAACTGACAAGTTCAGTTTCATAGCAAATTCTACAAACCAGCTCAGAGATTTAGATGTATTCCTTATGAATAAAAAATTTTATTTAGATTTACTAAATAAGAAGAACAGAGACCTTCTTGAAGTTTTTTTCCATAAGCTAGAATTGAAAAGAAGGACAGCTTATAAAGAAGTTGTAAAAGATATTTTATCTCAAGAACATAGGAATTTTATAAAAAAATTAAATGTTTTTTTAAAAACTGATAACGAAAAACAAAAAGATATTAATTCAGATCTTTATATTAAAGATATGGTTACTGAACAAATAAATATAAGATACAGTAAAATTTTTAAACCCGGGAGTAAAATTTTAACTTCCAGTCCTGATAAGAAATTTCATAGACTACGCATACAATTTAAAAAACTTCGTTATCTTATAGAACTTTTTTCAAATTTATATCTATCAGAAAGCCTAACAGTCCTTATTGAAGAACTTAAGGAAATACAGGATCATTTAGGCAAAATTAATGATTATTCTATTCAGCATTCTATGGTTGTTCAATATTTAAAACCTCTTGATGATAGCTCTAACAAAAATGTAATGTACCGAAATATGCTTTTAGACCTCACTAAAGCTATAGATGAAGAGAAAAAAAATGAAATTATTTTATTTGTAAAAACTTTCAAAAGCTTCATAAAAACTAAAAACAGAATTTTATTTAAATAAAAATTTAAATTTTATTATACAAAATATCAATTTTAAACAGTGTTCATAAACTCAAATAATTGATTATTTAAATTAAAAATCATTTGACAATAAAAGAAATATATGCAATTTTTTTAGATTTCATTTAATATAAACTTAAATATCAGGTATTATATATTTAACACATCTGATATGTACGGTAGAATATCTTAACTTATTTTATATTAAACTTTAAGGACATTATATGGGAGCATCCGGTAATAAAAAATTAGTAATTGTTGAGTCCCCTGCAAAAGCACGAAGTATTGGAAGAATTTTGGGCAGTGATTATATTTTAATGGCATCAATGGGACATGTTAGGGATTTACCTCAAAAAACATTAGGTGTTGATATAGAGAAAAATTTTAAACCCGAATATAAAAATACAAAATCTGCTATTATCAAAGATTTAACTGAAGCTGCAAAAAAAGCTGATACCATTTATCTTGCAACTGACCCTGACAGAGAAGGAGAAGCCATTGCCTGGCATTTACAGGAACTGTTAAAGAAAAAAACTGATAGTAAATTTAGCAGAGTTGAATTTCATGAAATAACCAAAACTGCAATTAAAAAAGCTTTCGAATCAACAAGCGATATAAATAAAAATTTAGTTGATTCTCAACAGGCAAGAAGAATTTTAGATCGATTAGTTGGCTATCAGGTAAGCCCACTCCTCTGGTCTCAGGTAAAAAGAAATATCAGTGCCGGCAGAGTTCAGTCAGTCGCTTTAAGAATAGTATGTGAAAGAGAACAGGAAATTTTGAATTTTGTTCAAAAAGAATATTGGAATTTTGTAGCCGATCTTCTCTGGAAAAATGAAACAGATAAACTGTTTAGCGCAAAACTTGTTCTCGTTAACAACAAAAAAGTCGATATTACAAATAAAAAACTGGCAGATGAAATATATAATGCAATCAAAGCAGAAAAAAATCTGACAGTAAAAATATCTAAAACAGAAAAAGTCAAAAAACATGCCCCACCACCATTTATAACAAGTACACTCCAACAGGCAGCGGGTTCTGCTTTGAGGTTTCCTGCAAATAAAACAATGCAGGTTGCTCAACAGCTTTATGAAGGAATTGACTTGGGCAATAATGATATATCCGGTCTAATCACTTACATGCGTACAGACTCATTCACTATTTCTAAAGATGCTCAGGAACAAACCAAAAACTATATCAAAGAAAACTATGGTGGAAACTACATTCCTTCCAAACCTAATATATATAAAAATAAATCAACAGCGCAGGAAGCCCACGAAGCTATCCGCCCTACAGATATTAATAGGGCACCAAAAAGTCTGCTGACTAAATTGAACAAAGATCAATTTAGTTTATATAATCTGATATGGAATAGATTTTTGGCAAGCCAGATGATTGCTGCTGATATTTCAAAATCAACTGTCGACTCTGCCGCCAATGTGAATGGAAACGAATATATTTTCAGAGCAATTAGCACTACAACAGTATTTCCAGGTTTCACAAAAGTACTAGAACCGGCAAATCAGGAGAACAATAAGAAAAATAAACCGGATTTTTTATATAAGATAAAAGAGGGTGACATCTGTGCATTGGATTCATTATCTCATGAACAAAAATTCACTGAACCTCCTCCAAGGTACACAGAACCTTCACTGATTAAAGAACTGGAAGCTAATGGTATAGGCAGGCCTTCGACGTATGCCACGATTGTTAATACTATTCAAAATAGAAAGTATGTATTAAAAGAAAAAGGAAAACTGATTCCTGAAGACTTAGGTTTCAAAGTCAATGAGTATCTTATAAAAACCCTTCCCGATCTTTTTAATATCGGCTTTACAGCAAAAATGGAAAATGAGCTGGATAAAATCGAAGAAGGCAATGAAGCCTGGTCACACATGCTAACTGTTTTTTATGATCATTTTTCAAAATGGCTGCAAAATGCAAAATACAACTCTGCTCCAGACGAAGATAAAGTTACTAACTTGTTTAATATACTAGATAAAATTAAAGAATGGGCTCCTGCAGAAAAAAAGGGAACAAGAACTTATAACGATCAGCGTTTTTACTCTTCTATTGTCAAGCAACATGAAAAAAACAGTAAATTAACGTCAAAGCAGTGGGAATCACTTTTAAAACTAGCGTTGAAATACGAAGATCAAGTGCCTGAATTAGCTGCATTAGCAAAAAAATATAATTTTTCCTCAGAAATTACTGATTTGAAAGAAGATATAAAACTTAAAGATATTGAGAGAAAGAAAAACAGCGAAGAACTTGCTCAAAAAACAAAGAAATATCAAACTACTTTTAAATTGTTTGAGAATATAGAGTTTGATAAGGAGAATAGTTTTGATGAAGCATCTTTTATTAAATCACTAAGTGATCAAGTTGACTCAGGAAGAAATCTATCCACAAAGCAGTTATATGTATTTAAAAAAATAGGTATTGCTAATAAAGACGCAATGTCTGACTTCCATTTATTTTCAGAGTTGCTTGAAATTTCTGAATCTGAAATTAATTCAATAAACAGTAAGAGCAATATTGATAATGAAAAAAAAGAAGAAATTGAAAAGTATATAAAAATATTAGAAAATACAAATTCCTGGGATGAACCAATACAAAAAGGTAAGAGAAAATATGATGATAAATCATTTTACTCTTCTCTGAAAAAACAGTTTGAAACTAAAAAGAATTTAAGCCCTAAACAGTACTATGCTTTAAAAAAATTAGTTTCAAAATATGAAAAGAAATAATGAAACTTAGAAATAATGTCTTTTTTTTTTGAATTCAGGTGGAAAAAACTGCTAACATTGACTATTTTTAATGCCTCATTTGTCTGTGTAAATATATTATTTGCGGATAATAACACAGAAAATGTGAGTAAAGTTCCTGATTTGAATGCTACTCATATACAAAAATATGATGTCAGCAGTAAATTATCGGAAGTTCTTTTAAAAACAGAGAAAAAAAAACAAGAGATTTCTAGGGTAAAAATTGGTTTAACCAGTCTTATTGCAGGGGATGATGCAATATCAGCGAGCAACCAATATTTGGAAATACTTAAAAATCTGGAATTAAATTCCAGAGAAGGTGAACATCTCGTAAGACGAACTATTAAATTTTGTAATTACTTTGATGCAGAATTAGAAAATTTATCGATACCTTATGAGAAAAAACTAAGGCTCCAGTTAAGAGTTGAAGAAATAAAATCAGCAGCCGAGAAATATGGAGCACTTGTTAATAAACCGACTATTAAGCTCAATTCTAAAACAGCCAACGTTCTTGATGTCAACAGTAAGTTAAATGTTGTTGTCCTTAGCGCAGGTTTTTTAGACGGGGTTAACGTAGGTTTCGAATGGAGAATTGATGGCGCAAGAAACACCTTTGTAAAAGTCGTCGCAGTCAGACCTTACCTGTCTGCAGCAATTATAACAAAAGGTAAAATTGTTGATGTCACTCCAGGGATGTTAGCAAAATTATTAAAACATTAATCAGATGGATGTATTATGGAAGTAAGAGCAGTTACAAAATATGTACGAATATCTCCTGAAAAAGCAAGACATGTAGCTAGACTTTTACAGGGAAAATCGGCGACTGAGGCTTTAAATTTGGTTGATTTACTACCAAAAAAAGCAGCTCGTCTAATGGCAAAGACTTTGCGTTCAGCTGTTGCTAATGCAGAAAATAACTTTGATTTAGACAGAGAAGACTTAGTTGTGAAGGAAGCAATTGTAGGAGCCGCTCCAACAATGAAACGCTTCAGACCTAAAGCTAGAGGTATGGCAGGAAGAATCCTCAAGAGAACTAGTCACTTTAGAATCGTTCTTTCGAACGATTAATAAATGAAAGGAAATTATCGTGGGACAGAAAGTTAATCCAATTAGCTTCAGAGTCACAACAACTAAAGATTGGGATTCAAAATGGTTTGCAAGAAAATCCACTTTTGGAGGATGGCTGCACGAAGACCTAAAGATACGTGACTTTGTAAAAAAAGAATTTGCTCATGCAGCTATTTCAAGAGTTGTAATTCACAGGGCATCAAGCAGAATTGCTGTTGATATATATTCAGCACGCCCTGGTATTTTAGCTAGCCGTAAAGGAGAGTTTGAAAGACTCCAGACAAGTTTAGCTAAATTAGCAAATAACTCAGAAATTAAAATTGATATTCATGAAGTAAAAAAACCTGAAACAAACGCTCAATTGGTTGCTGACAATATAGCAATGCAGCTAGTTAGAAGAATTGGTTTCCGTAGAGCTATGAAAAGAGCTATTCAGTTAGCAATGGACAATGGCGCTCTTGGGATCAAAGTTAAAGCTTCAGGACGTTTAGGTGGAGCTGAATTAGCAAGAACTGAGCAGTATAAAGAAGGAAAAACTCCACTTCATACAATTAGAGCAAACATTGGTTACGGCGCTGCAGAAGCAGATACACCTGCAGGCAAAATAGGAATCAAAGTTTGGATATGTAACCCGGAAGTAACTGAGGAGAAGTAAATCATGGCCTTAATGCCCAAAAGGATGAAACATAGAAAAATCCAGCGTGGTAGCTTGTCCGGAAACGCACAGAGCAATAATAAAATTGACTTTGGCGATTATGGTTTACAGGCTCTGGACAGAGGCTGGGTTAGAAATAATCAAATAGAAGCAGCTCGTATTGCTATCAACAGACACTTAAACAGACGTGGTAAAGTTTGGATAAGATTTTATCCTGACAAACCAATATCCAAAAAACCATTGGAAGTTAGAATGGGTAAGGGTAAAGGTAATACTGACGCTTGGGTTGCTTGCGTACGTCCAGGCAGAGTACTTTTTGAAATTAGTGGTTGTACTGAAAATACAGCTCGCGAAGCTCTTTGTAAGGCCGCAGCTAAGCTCTCTATAAAAACTAAATTTTTAACTCGTTAACGGATTATTTATTATGAAGATGTCTGAAATTAGAGAGATGACTGATCCAGAATTAAAAAATAGCATTGATGAATTATCAAAAGAGAAATTTAATCTTAAAATTCAAGCTAAAACTGGGCAGTTACAAAACGGTGCTAGAATAAAGCAGGTAAAAAACGATATAGCCAGAATCAAAACTGAACAAACAAGACGCAATAGCGCTGGTGATCAGTAATTATTCGGATCAAATAAGTAGGAATTAATTATGGATACAGAAAAGCAAAATAATACACGAAACCTTCGTAAAACACGAGAAGGAATAGTAGTGAGTGATTGCCAGGACAAAACTATTGTAGTTGAAGTTACTAGACGTACGTCTCATCCACTTTATAAAAAAGTGGTGAAATCAACAAAGAAATACTATGCTCATGACGAAAATAACGATGCTAAAGTTGGTAATAAAGTTTCAATTCAGGAAACTAAACCTTCCAGCAAGTTAAAACGTTGGAGACTGGTAAAGATTCTTGGTCAATCTTAATAATCTTACTAAAGAGATAGGAATTTTATTATGATACAGATGCAATCAAGCCTAGAAGTAGCTGACAATAGTGGTGCAAAAAGAATTGTGGCAATTACAGTACTTGGACAGAGGAAAAAATATGCCAGAGTTGGTGATGTAATCACTGCCACTGTAAAAGAAGCTTCTCCTAGTGGAAATATAAAAAAGGGTGAAGTAGTAAAAGCTGTTGTAGTTAGAACTGCTTCAAAAATCAGAAGACAAGATGGTTCTTATTTAAATTTTGACCGTAATTCTGCGGTTATAATTGATGCGCAGAACAATCCAAGAGGGACTCGTATTTTCGGCCCTGTTGCACGTGAGCTTCGTGAAAGGAACTTTATGAAAATAATATCTTTAGCTCCAGAGGTGTTATAATGATAAAAACACATGTAAAAACTGGTGATAAAGTTACTGTGATAAGCGGTAAATGGAAAGGCGAAGACGCTAAAATAAAAGCTGTCTTAAAGGCCAAGGATAGAGTAGTATTGGAAATGACTGGCTTATCTGATGAAAAGAAAAAGCAGATAGGGATCAGAACAATTAAGAAATCTCAGGAAAACCCACAAGGTGGTTTAGTTGAAAGATCTGTTTCCGTACATATCTCTAATGTTAAATTACAGAAAGATAAAAAATAAGAAACGGAGAACTTGACATGCCTGACATGTATGAGACATATAAAGAAAATATAATGCCCAAGTTGACTGAAAAAAGGGGTTATACAAATAGAATGATGGTTCCCCGAATTTCTAAAATATTAATTTCAACTGGTATTGGTAGTGATTCTGAGCGTGATGCTTTTGCTGAAGCAAAGAAAAATATTACGATGATAACCGGACAATCTGCTGTTATTACAAAATCAAGAAAGAACATTGCTAACTTTAAACTTCGTAAAGGTATGCCTGTCGGTGTAATGGTTACTCTTCGTAACGACCGCATGTATGAATTTTATGACAGATTAGTTCATAATGTTCTTCCTCAGGTAAGAGACTTTAGAGGTGTTCCTAAAAAGGGTTTTGACGGAAGTGGTAATTACAATATGGGTCTTAATGATATAAGTGTATTCTCTGAAATAGACTTGGATAAATTAAAACATCATATGGGAATTAATATTTGTATAGTAACAACGGCTAAAACTGACGACGAAGCACTTGATCTTCTTGACATGCTTGAAATGCCGTTCGTTAAATAATCGGGAGTAATATAATGGCAAAAAAGAGTTTAATTGCTAAATGTGAACGTGGAAACAAATTTAAAGTTCGCGAATACAGACGTTGTAAAAGATGTGGTCGTAAAAGAGCACATATCAGAAAATACGAACTTTGCAGAATTTGTTTCAGAGAATTAGCATCAATGGGAAAAATCCCAGGTGTAACAAAAGCTAGTTGGTAAAAGGAGCCTATAGATTATGAGTATGCAAGATCCTATTAGCGATATGATAACACGTATTCGCAATGCTGGAATGGCTTCATTATCAGAAGCTTCAATGCCTGCATCAAAAATGAAAACAGCTGTAGCCAATGCACTTAAAGAAGAAGGTTATGTAAATAGCGTTTCTGAAAAAGGTGAAGGCGCAGAAAAAGAATTAATTATTGGTATTAAATATTATAAACGCAAACCAGTTATTGAAGGTATTGAGAGAGTAAGCAAACCTTCATGTAGAATTTATTGTGGAAGTTCAGAAATTCCTAAAGTCAGAAACGGTTTAGGAACTGTATTACTTTCAACCCCACAAGGCATTATCAGCGGAACAAAAGCAGCTGAATCTAATGTTGGTGGTGAAATTCTTTGTTATGTTTGGTAGATAAAGAGAGGAACCACTATGTCACGTATTGGAAATAAAACTATTACAATACCTTCAGGGGTTAAGGTTAATATTGATAATAATGTTATGTCTGTTGAAGGACCAAAAGCTAAGCTTAATAAACAGATTCCACCATTAGTAGTTATTAATGTTAATGATTCAGTTATTTCTGTAAAACCTGCAGATGAAACAAGAAAAGCAAATGCAATGCAGGGTTTAACAAGAAGTTTATTAGCCGGGATGGTTGAAGGTGTAACTAACGGATTCAAGAAAAATCTTGAAATAGTAGGCGTAGGATATAGAGCTAAAGTTGAAGGTAAAAAACTAGATTTGACTTTAGGCTTTTCACATCCTGTAATCTACAATATTCCTGAAGGAATTATTATTACTGTTGCAGATAATACTAAAATTTGCGTTGAGGGTGCTGACAAACAAGTTGTCGGTGAAGTAGCAGCAACTATCAGAAGATATAGAAAACCCGAACCATATAAAGGTAAAGGTATTAGATATGCTGGTGAATATATTGCAATGAAAGAAGGTAAATCTGTAGGATAATGTTATTGCATTATTAATACTGGAGAATGATTAATGGCAAAATTAAGTAAATTACAAGCTCGTAGACGTCGTCATATGCGTTTACGCAAAAAAATCATGGGAACAGCTGAACGTCCTCGTATGTCCGTATTTGTTTCGAACAAACATATTTCAGTTCAGTTAATTGATGATGACTCAGGAAAAACTGTAGCATCAGCATCTTCACTTTCTCATGAATTTAAAGAAGCCGGCGCCAAATCTGATGTTAAAGGCGCTGAACTACTTGGCAAGTTAGCTGCAGAGAAAGCTAAAAATGCAGGCATAACTAGCGCAGTATTTGATAGAGGTGGCTTTACTTATATAGGTAAAGTTAAAGCATTAGCTGAGTCAGCACGTAAAAACGGTTTAAACATTTAATTGAGGTTAGATTATGTCAGCTGCTCATAGACATCATGATGATGATAAAGTAAAAGAATTTGAAGACAGAGTTGTCAGCATAAACAGATGTAGTAAAGTTGTAAAAGGTGGTCGTAACTTTAGCTTTAGCGCATTAGTTGTTGTTGGTAACAGAAAAGGGACATTCGGTATTGGCTTAGGAAAAGCTAATGAAGTTGCAGACGCAATCCGTAAAGGAAGCGAAATTGCAAGAAAAAACCTAATCAAAGTTCCTATGAATAAATACACAATTACACACACTGTAGAAGCTACTTTCGGTGGTGGTAAAGTTATAATGAAACCTGCTGCTCCCGGAACAGGGCTGATAGCTGGTGGAGGAATGAGAGCCGTTCTTGATTTAGCTGGAGTTAAAGATGTTTTAGGTAAATCACTTGGTTCAAATAATCCGGTTAATGTTGTGAAAGCCACTGTTGCTGCAATTCAGGCTTTGAGATCCAAAGATGAAATTCTAGCCAAACGCGGCATTCAAAAAATCGGCTAATTAAGGAATCACTAAAATGAAATTACATACATTAAAAAATACTGCCGGTGCAAAGCATAGACGCAAACGTGTTGGCAGAGGTGATGGTTCTAACTGGGGCAGAACTGCTGGAAGAGGAGAAAAAGGACAAAGTTCAAGATCCGGTTCAAGCAGACGTCTGCACTTTGAAGGAGGTCAGATTCCTTTATTCAGAAGATTGCCTAAAAGAGGTTTTAAAAGCAGAAATCATAAAGATTATACAGTTATTAACTTAGCTGAACTGGAAAAAGCTTTTAATGCAAATGATTCAATTGATGCACAGGTTTTACTTGAAAAGAAACTTGTTCCAAAAATTAAATTTGGATTAAAAATCCTTGGTTCAGGAAACATAACAAAACCTTTAACTATAAAAGCTGATATGTTTTCAGCAACAGCTAAGGAAAAAATCGAAGCTGTTGGCGGAAAATGTGAAATTAATGAATAAAAAATGTTTTTATAGTATATAAATTATAGCTAAATTCGATAATATTAAATTTATTGGATTTAGCTTAGTTTTTAAATAATTATAAATATGTATTAAGGAAAGATATGTTTTCAGTTTTTTATAACGCATTTAAGGTAAAAGAAGTTAGAAAGAAAATAATTTTTACATTAGCTGTCATAGCGCTCTGCCGAGTACTGGCAAGCATACCTTGCCCAGGAGTCGATACTCATGCACTGAATCTCTATTTTAATCAATTCAACCAGTCCACTTCCGGCGCAGGAATGTTTTTT
The DNA here is from genome assembly GCA_036011305.1 of Victivallales bacterium. Classification (GTDB taxonomy): domain Bacteria; phylum Verrucomicrobiota; class Lentisphaeria; order Victivallales; family GWF2-38-69; genus DASCNA01. Next base: position 14,608 of record DASCNA010000267.1, on the reverse strand, counting down.
GGAATGTTTGATATGTTTACCGGAGGTGCATTACAGAAATTTGCGATAGCTACACTAGGAATTATGCCCTATATTTCAGCTTCTATTATTATGCAGATGCTACAGCCTGTTATTCCTCAATTTGAAAAAATGATGAGAGAAGGCGGTGAAAGTGGAAGACAAAAATTTAATCAATATACAAGATATCTGACTTTAATAATCTGTGTTGTTCAAGGAGCAATGGCTGCTTATGCTATGGCAAACCCTCAAAGAATTGGTTTACCAGCTCCTGCGCACCCATTAATTCTTAATCCAGGCCCCGAATTTATTCTTATGACAATCGTAATTCTTACATGCGGTACAATGTTTCTTATGTGGCTCGGCGAAAGAATTACTGATAACGGAATAGGAAATGGTGCATCTCTTATTATTACAATAGGTATACTTTCAAGACTGCCTAATGCTGTTTACAGTTTAATCGAAATGCTTAAATCAGGCGGAGTAGATGGACATTCAATAAAACCGGTTCATATATTTTTATTAATACTACTGTTTGTTTTCGTTACCGCTGCAACTGTAGTCCTGACTCAGGGGCAAAGAAAAGTGCCTATTCAATATGCTAAAAAAATGATGGGCAAGAAAATGATGGGAGGGAATACATATATTCCTTTAAAAGTTAACTTTGCAGGTGTGATGCCTATCATTTTAGCAGGTGCAATACTAATTGTCCCAAACATGGTATTTGGTTGGGTATCTTCATTGAGATGGCTGGCGGCATACTTTACATATGGTGGTTTTTACTACATGCTTGTGTATGCACTGCTGATTTTAGCTTTTTCATATTTCTGGGTGGCAAATCAATTTAATCCGATGCAGATTGCAGATAACTTAAAAAAAGACGGAGCTTTTGTTCCAGGAATTCGACCCGGGCAGCCTACAGCATCATATCTTGACGGCACAATGACTAAAATAACATTGGCCGGCGCTATTTTCCTGACAGCACTAGCTGTTTTTCCAATGATACTTACAAAGCAATTCAATATCCCTTATCTTGTTGGAAGTTTTTTCGGGGGCACAAGTCTTTTGATTATGGTAGGAGTTATGCTTGATACGTTGAGTCAGTTAGAATCACATCTGGTTATGAGAAACTATGACGGTTTCCTTAAACGTGGGAGGCTTACTGGAAGAAGAAGGAACTATTGAAAATAGTAAAACAGATAATAGGGCAGTTTGTTCCAACAATTTGCCCTTTATGTCTAAACCAAACTACTGAAAATAATTATTTCTGTGCTGATTGCCTTAACGATTTTTCATTTATTGGTGACAAACGGTGCAGTTCATGTGGCAGTAATTTAGATTTAATTTTAAATATATGTTCTAAGTGCTTAAAAGAAGAACCATTTCCGTGGAATAATGCATTATCTGTAATTGAACTTAAAGGATATGCTAATGAAATTATTCAAAAATTGAAATATAATAATAGAATAGATTTTGTACCGTATATAAGCAGACTCGCTTCAGATTTAGTAATTCAGAATAAACTTAAATTTGATTACATAGTACCTATTCCGTTACATAAACTTAAAAAATTAATAAGAGGATTCAACCAGTCTTATTTAATATCACAGTCAATTTCAAAAACTATTAAGATACCATGTAAAGAATGGCTTATTAGAGAAAAATATACAATTTCTCAAACAAGATTATCGAGCAAGATGAGAAGAAAAAATATAATTAATGTTTTTTCATCTTCAAAACGAGCCATTATAAAAAACAAAGATATATTATTAGTAGATGATGTTATGACAACTGGTTCAACATTGCGCTCTGCGGCGAATCAATTATTAAGTGCAGGTGCAAAACAGGTTAGTATATTAGTAATAGCAAGGAGATAAGTTAATATGGCCTTATTTGGAAAACCAAAATACTCAACTATACCTACATCACCTTCTCATATTCAAAAGAAAACGAAAATACCACCGGGAACTTTTGAAAAATGCAAAGGGTGTGGCGAGAGTGTGCATAAAGAAGAGTGGAAGAAAAATTATAACGTCTGTCCACATTGCTCATTTCATAGACAAATATCAGCTCAGGAGAGAGTAGAATTGCTCTGTGACAAAGACAGTTTCACTGAAATAGACAGTAATCTCTGCTCAATTGATATTTTAAAATTTGAGGGTGCTTCTTCCTATATTGAAAAACTGGAAAAAAATAAAATAAAAACTCAAATGAATGATGCTGTACTTTGCGGTACGGCAAAAATTAATGAGATAAATTTTGCTATTGGTGTGATGGATTTCAGATTTTTAGGTGCAAGTATGGGATCTGTCGTCGGTGAGAAAATTGCCAGACTAACTGAACTAGCAACTAAGGAAAAAATCCCTTTAGTCATTGTTACAGCCAGTGGTGGTGCAAGAATGTATGAAGGAATGTTCAGTTTAATGCAGATGGCAAAGACCAGCGGTGCATTGCAGAGACATGCAAATGCTAAGCTACCTTATATTGTCATCATGACACATCCTACAACAGCAGGAGTAACTGCAAGTTTTGCTTCTCTAGGAGATGTTATTCTGGCTGAACCTCAGGCACTAATAGGCTTTGCTGGTCCTAGGGTAATAAAAGATACAACACAGGCTACTTTACCTGATGGGTTTCAAACGTCTGAATTTCTATTGAATAAGGGATTAATTGACAGAGTTATTCCTAGAGCTAATTTAAGATATGAATTATCTTTATTTATTGAATATCTGTCTAATCGCAATAAAACAGCCAAGACGGGTAAAAAATAATTAATACTTTGTTGTATTTTTAACTTTGATTGTTATTTTATAGAAAATTATTATAATTTTCATCGCCGTTGTATCGGACCCTATGCGTTGGAATCTCGTGAACCGAGTCAGATGAGGAATCAAGCAGCTCTAAACGAAGAAGCCAAGCGCTGTAGGTGAATCTGATCTTCGGCGATGTTTTTAAGATTTATTCTTATATAAGGATATAATTTATGGAATATCAGGTTCTTGCCAGGAAATATAGACCAAACTCTTTTTCTGACATGATTGGTCAGGAACATATTACACAAACCTTGCAAAATGCCTTAATCAGCGGCAAAACAGCACATGCCTATTTATTTGTAGGTCCAAGAGGTATTGGAAAAACAACAATTGCCAGAATATTTGCAAAGGCATTAAACTGTAAACAAGCTCCGATAAAAAATCCATGTAATAAATGTGATTCATGTCATAGTATTTCTTCTGGGAACAATATTGATATAATTGAAATTGATGGTGCCAGTAACAATAGTGTCAATGATATTCGTAATTTAAGAGAAGAAGTTCTATATACACCGGTCAATTCCAAATATAAAATTTATATTATAGATGAAGTTCATATGCTCTCTAATTCAGCATGGAATGCACTTTTAAAAACGCTTGAGGAACCTCCTCCTCACATAAAGTTTTTATTTGCAACCACTGAAGCCCATAAAATATTGCCGACAGTATTATCCCGTTGCCAACGTTTTGATCTTCAGCGGATTCCTCAAAATCTTATCTCAAAAAGAATTGCTGAAATTGCTGTTGCTGAAAATGTAGTAATAAGCAGTAATGCCGTTAATGCTATTGCAAAAGCAGCCGATGGTGGAATGAGAGATGCTTTATCTCTGCTAGATCAAATTATTGCTTTCCATTCTTCAGATGAAACTAAAGAAATAAATGAAGACCAGGTTTTAAAAACTTTTGGACTAACAGCTCCTGAAAATCTGGATAACATAATTTTATCTATAATAACTAATAATTATTCTGGACTAATTACTAATTTACATTTGCTCGCTCAGCAGGGTAAAAACCTTGAAGATTTATTTAATGATATATTAGAATATTTAAGAGGTATTGAAATAACATTACTTATTTCAGATCCAATATCTATTCTTGAAGTAGGAAATGATATTATACAAAAATATAAAAGTATTGGAGCTAAAACTAATATAGCTAAAATTCAAAGACTTTTAGAATCACTTTCTTCTGTTGGAAAAATTCTTCATGATTCATTAAATAAACAGGTTTTTTTAGAAACTTCTTTGTTTAAAGCAATGCAGTTTTCCAGCTCATCAAGAATTGAGGATATCATTATTAGACTTAATGAACTTAAAAAAAAAGATTTAAATAACACATCATACTCTTCTAAAGAACTACAAACTTATAAAGTGTCACCAACTGCAGAAAAAATTAAAAAAGTTAAGAGCAGTTCAGAAAATAATATAGAAGAACGAAATTCTATCACAGAAAAATCAGAAGTTCATTATCAACTTAAAAAAACAACTCCTGAAAAAACAAATACAACTGAATCGTCATCATCCTGCACTAAAGAAGCAAAGGTTAAAGAAACTTCAAATATTGATACTTATAAGAAAAGTAACAACTTGAACGAATTCACTCCAGAAAAACTCTGGCATAAATTGATCATCGAAATGGACTCAAAACACATAAACAGACCTCAACTAAAATTTTGGTTACAGGAAGCAAAACCTGAATCTATTGATAATAATATATTATCGGTCAGATATGATGAAGAATTCAACAGCGTCCATGCAGAAAGAGTAAGACAGGAAAAAAATATATTAGAAAAATGTTTATATAGAATAACAGGAATAAATAATTTTAAATTGGAAATAAAAACAGTTAAGGGATTAACAACAGTATCAAAGGTTACAGATAAACGAAGAGATATAGATGAAGTAAAAGAAAAAATAAATAATAATCCATTCGTAAATAAGACTGTGGAAGTTTTTAACGGCAGGATAGTAGATTTCAGAGGATAATATCTAAATAGTAAATTACTGAAAGGAAAATATAATGTTTGGTAAAATTGGTGATATGAGCGGTATGATAAAAAAAGCCATGGAAATGAAAAAAGAAATGGCCAATATTAAAGAAGAACTTGAAACAATAGAAGTACAAGGCGTTTGCGGATCTTCTATTCAGGTTACTGCTACAGGAACAATGAAAATAAAATCAATAAAAATAGCTCCCGAATGTGTTCAACAAGGTGAAACAGAAAACCTAGAAGACATGGTCTTAATAGCAGTTAACAATGCAATTGATGAAGCACAAAAAGTCTCACAAAGCAAAATGGCAGCGGTAACAGGTGGATTAAATATACCTGGTCTTTTTGAATAACAACTCTGATTATTAGTTTAAATATTTCAATCAGAATTCTAAGATCATATTTCTAAAATAAAATAGTTCCCATGAAAAATAATTTACCTTCAGAGCTTGAAAATATAATAAGTTTATTGAAAGAACTACCGGGCATTGGTCAAAGAGGGGCTGAAAGAATGATTTTTTCAATTCTAAAATGGCCACCTGAGAAAATTAAAGTTTTAGGAAAAGCTATATCCGGTATCCCGGAAAATATTAAAAAATGTAAGCTATGCGGTAATATTTCAGAAGAACAAATATGTACTATCTGCACCTCACAGTCAAGAGATGATAGTTTTATTTGTATTGTAGAAGATTTCATTCAAATACCGCATATTGAAAAAACTAATTATAAAGGCAAATATCACGTTCTTGAAGGTAAATTATCACCTCTTGACAATATTGGTTCTGAAAATCTGACAATTAAACCATTAATTCAGAAGATAAAAAATAATCCAAATTTAAAAGAGGTAATAATTGCACTCAGCCAAGATATTGAAGGACAGGCCACTACAATTTACCTGGCTAATTTATTAAATGAATTAAATATTAAGGTATCTACATTGGCAAAAGGAATTCCTGCAGGAGCTGATATATCATTTGCAAATTCTGCAACTTTAACAGCTGCAATCAATGGAAGAACTGCACTATAACATAAAAGTTTACTCATAAAATAGGAGTGAGCAAAGAGCAGAAATCTTCAATAATTTCCTCATAGAAGGTTCTATTCATTCTAACAGAAGCAGTTATTTCATCCGAACCTTTAATTTCATGTAAAAACTGCCTATGCAGTGTATTAATAAAATCTTCATCCTCAACAGCAAAATCTAATTCATAATTCAATCTGAAACTTCTCATATCACAATTGCTTGACCCCATAGTTCCCCATGTTCCATCAATGAGCGTAGCTTTAACATGAGAAAATAATCCCTTTTTCTCAAAGATTCTAATATTATATTTCAGTAGAGTATTGTAGAAACTTCTAGTAGCATACCTAACATACCAATGATTGTTATTCTGTGGAATTATAATCCTGATATCAACACCTCTGGCGGATGCCATGCATAGCAATTGTATGAAAGATTTATCAGGTACAAAATAAGGGGTAATTATCCAGATTGATTCTTTTGCTCCAGCAACAGCACTCATAAACAGTTTTTTAGACGCTTCATAAGCCTGCCCAGGTCCTGAAGGTATTGCCCTCACAATTGCATTACCGCATTTCTTAGGAATAGGAAAATAATTTGCTTTACTCAATAAATCATAAGGTTTTATTTTTGTAACAAAATTCCAGTCTCTGAGAAATGAAAATTGGAATTCACCTATAGAAGGACCGGTAATTTCACAGTGCAGATCATGTATATATTTATTTTTGAGGTTAACAATGTTTGCTGTGCTAATATTAATTCCTCCTATAAATGCTATTTTACCATCGCAAATTAATAACTTCCTGTGGTTCCTAAGTTGGATTCTATATGGGGCAAGGAGATTAAACTTTGAAAAGGCTCTTATTTCAAAATTATGACTTTTTCCAGCCCACTTATTAAAAAAATGTTTTGAATAAGCTTTCTTGCTCCCAAGTCTATCAAACAAAACTTTTACTTTTACGCCATCATTTTTTGCTTTATCAGCCAAGGCATCAAAAAGTTTTGTAGCAATCCTATCATTCATTATAATATAAGATTGTAGATGAATATGATCTTTTGCATTCTGTATAGCCTTTAACATTCTCGGGTAGGCTGCAGTACCGTCTTCCAGCAAGTAAACCTTATTTCCGGTTACAGGGTATGTTTCAGGCAAAATCCTATCCATAATCTTCAGATAATCTTTAGTTGGACCTGAATAATTAAACTTGAGCAAGGCATTTAAATATTTTGAAAGACGATTCTCAGATTTTCTTAAGTTAAGCATTTTAATATGTGCTTTTTCTATCCTGGAGCCGGTTGAATTAACTCTGTTAATTCCTAAGATTACATATATTATTACACCGATTACATTAAGTACAATTATCAAAAATATCCATAATAAAGCACTTGATGCTTCATCATGTTTATTGATCAGAACATGAATTATTGTTATAACGTCTAAAACAATAAAAAATACAAAAAGAACAAACCATGTACTAAATTGTAACTGTGAATATAGTAAAAAATCTAATATCATAATTTATTATTCCTAGATAGATAGATGACTATTTATATTACTAAATAGTAACATGATATTACAATTTAATCAATTTAAGCTGAATTCGCAAAAACACTATATTTTTATTATCATTATTCAAGTAGTTAAAAAAGCATTGATTTTTTATAGTTTTCAGTTAATTTTAATATAGAGATTGAGCAATATAGAACTAAGGAATTTTAAATAACTATGAGTCGAGTTTTAGTCTATAATATAGCATACGCAACAGGAGCACCTAACAGTTTACCTGCCAGCATTCTCAATATTTCAAGACATTTTTTGCCTACCAGATTCCAATTTAATAAAATAAGCCGTTTTATAAACTCCACAAAGGCTGATATTGTCGGATTAATTGAAGTAGATACCGGTTCATATAGGACTTCAAGCATTAATCAGGTTGAAAAAATAAGTAATTATTTAAGTCACTATTCACACGGTTCAACAAAGTACGGTGATAGTATTTCAGGCAAAATAATTCCTATTTTAAGAAAACAGGGAAATGCTATACTAACCAGAGAAAAACAGTCAAATGGAGTTTATCATTATTTCCCAGGAGGCTTTAAAAAATTAATTATTGAATTGGATATGGGAACATATAGATTTTTTCTTCTGCATTTATCATTATCAAAAAGAGTAAGAAAAATGCAACTTCAACATATGGCTAATTTACTATCCACTAAAAAATGTCCAGTTATTATCGCAGGTGACTTTAATACATTCAGTGGGACAAAAGAAATTAATTATGTACAAAATGAGTTGGGCCTCGTTAATCCTAATGTAAACAACCTGCCTACTTTTCCTGCATGGAAACCAAAACACCAACTCGATTTTATTTTGTGTTCAAAGGAAATTAAAGTTACAAACTTTGAAGTACCTGATATAAAATTATCTGATCATCTGCCTGTATTAATGGATTTTGAAATTCAGTAATAATTAATATATAAATTGGAGAGAAGAAGGAAATGAAATCAAAATTTTATATTCCTTTTTTTATTACCCCTCTACTCTGTATTTTTGTTACTTATTCTGCTTATGGGACTGATTTTTTTCAAAGTTCAGTTATTTCTAATATTGAATTGAATTTAGAAAAAAATATAACTATTAAAACAAACCAGTTCCCAAAAGCACACTATCCAAACTCTAATACTAATAATAAATCTATACCGGGTTCAGTTGTTGCTGCTCCATTCGATATTCACAATCCAGGAAATCAAAAATCTAAGACAGGCTATATGTACTCATGGGCAAGAGATACAGGCGTCGTAATGATGGCTATTAATGGCCTGTTTAAAAAAGCCGTTAAAGACAACGATCAAACAAATATTAATAAATATGGTCAATATATGCTAAACTATATAGATTGGCTAAAGTTTATTTCAAAACAACAAAATTATACTCCGGGTATAACCAGATTTTATTTATCAGGGCAACCTGATTTAACCTGGATTAATCCTCAGTTTGACGGACCGGCAATTCGCTCAATAGTTCTCTCTGATTTTGCCAATGTATTAATTGATCATAATCCCACTATAAAAAATACTAAATATGGTAAAAAATATGTTAGCAATAATTTATACAATAAGAACGGGTATGGCTTAATTTCAACTTATCTCAAGTATATTAAGGTTAACTATAACAAAAACAATTATGATTTATGGGAATCATGCAAAGGGAAGCATTTCTTTACTGAAATGGTCCAACTTAAAGCACTTGTACTGGGGGCAGCACTTTCAATAAAACTTAACGATAAATATAATGCCATTAGCTATCTTAATACATCTATAAAATTAGCTCAATTAATAGTCAAACACTGGGGTAAATTCAATTATAAGAAAAAGGCATATGAATGCTATAGAGAGGGGTCAAATATTCCTTCTAGATTACAGTTCCCTATGCTTCCGAATCATTCAAATAACAAGTATTTAAAATATAGAGGAATGGGACTTAACAGTTCGGTTTTACTTGGTATTTTATATGGAAATTTATATGAAATTTCTCAAAAAGATTCATGGGTATATATTGAATTGATAAAAAGTAAAAAAACATCTTCAAAATTTTTAAATATTATTAAACTTGCACAAAAAAATTTCTTCCCGGCATCCAGCAGAGTTCAAAAAACTGTTACACTGCTAACCCAGGCATTCAAACCTGATAATATGGATCCATATAAAATAAACAAAGACACCGCAGAAGGTGTTGCTCTTTTAGGTCGATATCCAGGAGATTTATATACAGGTGCAACATGGAATGACCCTAAAAAACTAGGTAATCCATGGTTTATATGCTCTACAGCATTAGCTCAATATTATTATCTGTTAGCAAAAGAAAAAAATCAATATGAATATATCACAAAAGGTAACAGTGTCATGGAGCTGATTTATAAATATATTGATAATAAAAACAGCACTTCCGGAAGTAAATATACTATGTCAGAACAGATTAATAGAACCACAGGAGTTCAGACCAGTTTCCACAACTTATCATGGTCATATGCGCAATATCTATTGACCTATTTTGCATACAGCAATGCCATACATTAAATATGAAAATAATATTTCTTGCTTATCTCACTAAAATTTAATATATTATAAGCTAATGTATTGTTTAAATTATTTATTTTTAGATTTATCTATAATATCATTAAAATTTTACCATTGATTATTATATGAAAATATCTATATAGTACATAATTAACTTTTAATAGTGTGAAACAAATGAATATTGAAACTTGGCTTGAATGTATAAACTGTTCTAAAACTTATGATATCATAGATTTAAGATATACTTGTGATTGCGGTGGACTGCTTGATGTTAAACGTAATTTACAGACTATAGATAAAAATTATCTCCTATCCACATGGGAAAATCGCTGGAAAGCTAAAAAAGGCCCTGATGCTTCAGGAGTATGGCGTTATAAAGAACTTATTTTAGATCTGCCTCCGGAACAAATCATTACAAAGTATGAAGGAAATACAAGAATGTACGAAGCCGGTAAAGCCGGTGAGTATTCAGGAATTAAAAATTTTCTTCTAAAACATGAAGGAGAAAACCCAACAGCTAGTTTCAAAGATCGCGGAATGACCTGCGGTATTACTGCAGCAAATTTACTAGGAGCTAAAACTGTAGCATGCGCAAGCACAGGCAATACAAGTGCCAGTATGGCTGCATATGCAGCAAAAGCAGGATTTAAATCAATAATTTTTATTCCCTCAGGTAAAATTGCTTACGGAAAATTAGCACAGGCTTTAGCATACGGAGGATTAACATTACAGATAGAAGGTAACTTTGATGATGCTATGGGACTTGTTCAAAAAGTTTCTGAAAAATTAAATATCTATTTGCTAAACTCAATTAATCCATTTAGAATTGAAGGACAAAAAGCAATCGGATTTGAAGTTTTACAACAACTCGACTGGCAAGTACCTGACTGGTTCATTATTCCTGGAGGCAACCTTGGAAATAATACGGCATTGACCAAAGGGCTTAAAGAGTTATATGAATTAGGCATAATTAATAAAATCCCCAGGATAGCAGTTATACAAGCAGCAGGTGCAAATCCTCTATATAGAATGTGGAAAAACAGAACACAATATAAACCTGTTTTGAATCCTGAAACTATAGCTACAGCGATAAAAATAGGGAATCCAATATCATGGGAAAAATCTCTTAGAGGAATTGAATGGTCAAAGGGGATAGTAGAAGAAGTATCAGAACAGGAAATTATGGATGCAAAAGCTATGGTCGATGTATCTGGAATAGGAGCTGAACCAGCTTCATGCTGTGTTGTAGCAGGTGCAAAGAAATTAGTAGAATCCGGTGTTATTGATAAAGAATGTTCAGCTGTAGGAATTTTAACTGGAAATATTCTTAAAGATCCTGATGCAGTGATTAACTATCATTTAAATAAACTTCATGATTACGGTATTGAAGGTAAATATAGAAACATTCCCCGAACCGTGGAAACAACCCTTGAAGCTGTCAAAACTGCTATTAACACTTAAAAAACTGCATAACAATCGCTTAATTTAGTTTTAATTAGAAGATAAATAAAATGGAGTAAATTATGTACGTAGGTAGAATTGTTGCTATTGGAATGAATGAAGTAGGTCATTCAGTTGGTATGTATAGAGTTTCATCACGCTCTTTTCCAAACAGAGAAACAAGGTTACTAAACAACAAAGTTTCAGTTCTTCCAAGGAAGGGATTTGAAGCAGATTTATCAAAAAATCCATATATTGCTTACAACTGCATAAGAATTACAAAAGAACATGCAGTAGTATCCAATGGTTCACATACTGATCCTATTACAGAAAAGTTGGCAATGGGTTATCCTGCAAGAGATGCTTTAGCCTTATCAATGCTCGCTATGGATTATGAGAAAGATGATTTTAATACTCCAAGAATTGCAGGTATTATCAGTTTGAATTCAAATGGCGGCTTTCTCTCAATTGTAAAAAAAGATTCTATCCATGTTAAAGCTTTTGATTTAAAACCTGGTTTAGCATTTTATGTTGCTACTTATGAACATGATACTCCTTCTTCTCACTATAAAGATGTTAAATTTGATGTCAGTTCCGCATGTGATGCACAAAAATATATTTTTGATAAGGGAGTATTTACTAATCTTGAAAAACCAGTAACTGCCGCAGCTGTTTACGCACATGAAGATAACTTTACCCTTTCAGCAGATATCGACAAATAGACAATTATGATCAAATCTGATATTTTAAGTTCTTTAAATCCATCACAACAAAAAGCGGTTGAAACAATTAACGGACCTGTTCTTGTATTGGCAGGAGCAGGCACCGGCAAAACAAGCGTCATAACTTACAGGATAGCGAATTTATTAGAAAACTGGATACCCGCAGATAGCATAATTGCATTGACTTTTACAAATAAAGCTGCAAGGGAGATGAAAGAGAGGATTGCAAAACTGATAGATCAAGAATCATCATCTAAACTTTTTCTCGGAACATTTCATGCTTTCTGCATGAAAGTTTTAAGAGCAGAAAGTGACCATCTTGTACTGCATTCTGGTTTTGCAATTGCAGATGACATTGATCAAAAAGGAGTACTTAAACAAGTTATTGCTGAACTTAATTTCACAGATTTGGAAATAGATTTAAATGTTTATAAATCTATGATTGGAAAAGCCAAACAGGACCTCATGCTGCCAGATGAATACAGTAAAAAAGCCAATGGTTATTTTGAAACGACAATGGCTAAAACTTATGAAAAATATCAGGAAACACTGATTAATCAGAATATGCTTGATTTTGATGATATTCTTTTATATACAGTAAAACTCTGGCAGGAAAATAGTGAAGTACTGGCAAAATACAGAGAAAAATATAAATATATTCTTGTAGATGAGTTTCAGGATACAAATGTAGCTCAGTTTAATATAATAAAATTACTGACAAATCCAAAAAATAATATTTGTGTTGTTGGAGATGATGATCAAAGTATTTATGGCTGGCGTGGTGCACAAATAGAAAATATTCTTGATTTTCCGCAATATTTCCCAAATACAAAAATCATAAAACTTGAACAAAACTATAGATCAACCAATACAATACTTAATGCCGCAAATAATTTTATTTCAGGAAATAAACGACGACATAATAAAAAATTATGGTCAGATAACGGCACTGGTGAAAGAATAAAAATATGTACAACGGAAAATGATCTATGTGAAGCAAGATTTGTATCTCATTATATTTACAGAGTAATGTCTGAAAACATTGATTATAATTACAAAGATATAGCAATATTATACAGATCAAATCATCAGTCAAGACTTTTTGAACAGGAATTAAGGAAAGACCATATTCCCTACCGTCTAGTAGGTTCAAAATCATTTTATGAACGCAAGGAGATCAGAGATGCCATTGCATACATAAAGTTACTGGCAAATACTAGAGATAATCAAAGTTTATTTAGAGTATTGAGTGTCCCTTCACGAGGACTTGGCAAAAAATTTATTGAACATTTACGAGACTTTCAAACCGGTCATTCAAGCCTTTCTCTGTGTGAAGTTTTTGGTGTGGAAAGCTTCAGAAATACTTTGTCACCAAGACAAAAAACAAGTGTAAATGATTTTTATACTGCTATTAAGAAATGGACTCATCAGTTCACTCAACCCGGGGATCTGGCGAATAAAACTAAATTCTTTTTAGGTGAAATTGGTTATTTGAACGGATTTCAAAAAATTTATAAAAATATAACAGAAGCAGAAACCAGGCGTGAAAATGTTTTAGAATTTATAAGTGCCATTGCTGAATTTGAGGATTCTGCGGATGACAGTGTAACTATGACAGACTTTTTAGAAACATTCTCTCTTTCCGATGACAATGACAAAGTAGATGAAGAAGACGGTCAGAATTCTGTAACCTTACTAACGGTACATTCAGCCAAGGGCTTGGAATTTCCATGCGTCTTTATTGTAGGAATGGAACAAAATATGTTCCCTCATTCACGTTCTTTAGAAGAGAGAGATGTTGATGAAGAGCGTAGACTATTTTATGTTGCATTAACAAGAGCAAAGCATAAATTAATTTTAACCAATGCTAAGATGAGGTACAAATATGGTTCACAATCCTACCAAATGCCTTCAGAATTTTTAGCAGAACTCCCAGAGGAGTTAATAGAATATACTGGTCAAAAAATCACAAAAGTAGAAGATAATTTTGTGAATAGTGCTTTCTCAAGCTTTTATGATGAGTTTGATATCTGAAGATAAACCAAACCTATAATTATTATTTTATTTTGTCCTTCTGCAAAATAATAATATATATACTATTCTTCTTTACAGTATTTATTATTATTGGAGAAATAGAGTTCAATTAAGATCCAACAGCAGCGCTAGTATTTCCTATAATAATGTCGTTAAAATTATGATAAAGGCTAAAAATCCAATCTGGATTTTTTTGTGGAGAAATACCATAGCTAGTATAAATATATTTTTTACTGGCATAAGTTAAAATCTGATTAAACCGGTCAGTTGCATAATCTGTCCTAATAATTTTTTTACCTGCAGGGACAAAAATAAGATTATTTCCAGAATCAGTAAAAGGGTAAATATGATTTCTACCTTTACTAAACCCAACTCTATATAGTCGCTGTCGCGAAATAGAACTATCTGATCAGTAATGCATTATAAGTTTTATGTTAATTCATGTGTTCAGAAACATCACCCATTGAAGCCACTGCATGAACTACACTTTCTTTGTAGGTTTTAAAAATTTCTT
>DASCNA010000266.1:0-1524 GCA_036011305.1 Victivallales bacterium | reverse complement strand
TATTTTCTGATATTGGCAAAAGTTCAAACTTCACACCAATAGGAAGCAGCTCAATAATTAATTGTTTTTGATTAACATATACTTTAATTGATTTTGCACCCATAGGTTTTTCTGTCGTTTTATAATTACCTATATACTTTTTATAAGTATTTGAATTCAGGTTTAGGACCTTTATTTTCGATTTTACTGTTTTTAAAGGAACAAAAACAGGATTCTTTGAAGGCTTTTGCGTTTTTGCATTAATCAATAATTCAAGTAGTTTATTAATCTCATTTGCTGTTACGTATTTATAATTTTTACTTGTATATTTTTCTAATGGGTTTGCTCTAATGACAAGTACTATGTCATCTTTAGGAAATATACAAAGCACCTGTTCTCCTGTACCTGCTTTTTGAATCATAGGATGCTCTTTGAAAAAACCTGTATTAAAAATAAACCAGAAATAACCGACACCTGTTCTGTCTGTTTTACTAATTTTATAATATTCTTTCGTGCTGTCTTTTATCCATTTTTTTGGGATTACCTGTTTGCCGTTCCAGTTTCCTTTATTTAAAAAGAGCAATCCAAATCTAGCCATATCTCTTGTTGACATTAAAAAGTTGTAGGCTGGGTACAATGTTACTTTTTTGTTATATAAGTTAAAAGTATCTATAAGACTGAAATCCTGCATTCCTATAGGTTTTGCTATATCCTGATAATAAGTTTTAAATATACTTTTGCCGGTAAGTTGTTTAAATATCCCACCCACGGCATTAAAATCCCAGTTGCTATAGTAATAGACAGTTCCTGGCTTAGCTTCAGGAGGAAGATTATATTTAGGTCCAATTACTTCTTTACCATTAACGGTCTTAATGGAGACACCTTCCGCATTAGCTCCTTTTCTTGATATGCCGGATCTGCAGGTCAGCATATCAAATATTGTTGCCTGTCTTTCACTATGTGTTAAAGGCGGTTTATCGTTAAAATTTATATCTTGAAGAGTATCGTTAATATTTATAGTGCCGTTATCTACATATTTTCCATAAATAGAACTTAAAAAAACTTTTCTTATTGAAGCAACTATAAAATCTTTCTCAACATTTCCCCATGAAACAACAACTTTGCCTTTATAAATAAGCATTACAGTTGAACCATCTATTTTCTTGAAATAGTCATTAGCTTCTTTAAGTTTTTTTGCTGACCATCCGGCTTCTTCCGGTGTTTTATATTGCATCCAGTTTTTTCCCGGTGCATTATGTTCTTTTCTACTATTGGCATATACAGATAACAAGCCAATAAATAATAGACTTGTTATTAAAAGTATTTTTTTCATTATCTCTTACTCCTTATATATTTTTCTAAAATCAATACTACTGATGTTCATATAATTATGTTCATTCTATATTGCATTGTTTTTTGTCATTTACAGTCATAAGTTTCTTCTTATAAAAGTATTAAACTGATGCTGAGTTTACTTTAAAAGCAAAATTAGCTATATGAAAATGAACTTATATTGATTGAGATCAGTATTTTTTTACATATTGT